>JBAZEQ010000001.1:0-28543 GCA_041653855.1 Ignavibacteria bacterium
GGTTTAATATACCATTTTGATTTTGGTACAGGTACACGATTAAGCAAAAAACAGGCAGTATCACAAAAAAGAATGAATAGAATTAAAGGACATCCCGATTTTATACTGTATTACAAGAATAATTCAAATTGGAGTGGATTGGTATTAGAGATTAAAAGGTATGGAGAAAGAATATTCAAAAAAGACGGTAAAACTTATGCAAGTGAACACATCAAGGAACAGGCAGAATATTTAGATAAATTATTTAAGCAGGGATTCAAAACATATTTTGCAATAGGTTATAAAGATTGTATAGAAAAAATTGTAGAATATGTATGGAGTGGCGTATTAACGAAATGATTGACTTATTAAAATACATATTATTCGGATTGCTTATTATAATTCAAATCAAACAATTTAAAAGAAGAAGAAAAAATGCAAAGAGACAATACAGGTATAAGTCAGACCTGTCCACTGATAGACAAAGTTAAAGATTTTATAGAATCGGAAACGATTGAAGATGTAAATATAAGTGGAATTCTCGATACGTTGGAAGAAATAAGAACGATGAATACACAACTTAGAGACATTGCTTGTACAAATATAACTAAAGTTGCAGAATTAGAAAACGATGTTGAAAACAAAGATGATGAAATCAAAAGATTAGAAAGCGATAACAAGGAATATCAAGAGGAGATTAAAAAACTTGAAAGCAAAATTGAAGAACTCGAAAACAAAATATATGAAGAAGAATGTAAATTTGAAGAATTTGAAAACAAATAAAAAACAAAACAAATGGAGAAAAATAAATTAGACAAACAAGATTTAAGATTTGCAGTTTTAAAGTTGCCCAAAAGACTGAAAGAAATTATGATGTCGGAGATATGGGCAGGGAAAATATTTGTCGCTGGTGGATATATGAGAGCAATTGTATCGAGAGA
Source organism: Ignavibacteria bacterium (assembly GCA_041653855.1). Taxonomy (GTDB): domain Bacteria; phylum Bacteroidota; class Ignavibacteria; order Tepidaquicellales; family Tepidaquicellaceae; genus FEN-1279. The sequence goes on from JBAZEQ010000001.1 coordinate 921, forward strand.
ACCATTAAATGATATAGATTTATTCGTAGGTAGCAAAGAAACAGCTAAAATATTATCAGAGCAACTCGCAGAAAGACCTACGGATATATACGAAACCGATAATGCCTACACTATAAAAGGGAAAATCCCTTTGCAGGTTATTCACAGATGGGTATTTGATAAACCCGAAGATATAAGCAATAGTTTTGACTTTACAATATGTTGTGCGGTTATCTATTGTGAAAGAGTTAGAAACTCTATTATTAGCAGTAATGAAGAACATAAATTTGATTACAAATGGGATTCGTATTGTGATGAGTTGTTTTATGTTGATTTAGCAAATAAAAGATTAAGATACAGATGCCCGGTAAGAAACGAAGATGCAGGTGGGAGTATGTTAAGGGTCTTAAAATATTATCAGCGTGGTTATAGAATACCTCTTGACTCACTTGGTAATGTAATGGCAAGGATGATTAAAGAAATAGAATTTGGGAGATTTGCTTTCAACCCACCAACCCAAAAAGATGAAAAGGAAATCGGCAAAATAATGACAGGATTATTACGTGTAGTTGACCCACTTATTGACCCGACACGAGAAGCACATTTACCATCAATTAACGATGATGATAATAATGAGTAAACTAATTCCCATAAAATCCTTTGAATATTATTTTGCTGAGATTACCGAACTTCAGGAAAAGATGCAGAGCGAAATAGTAATAATAAACCGGGAAGTTCACGCTGAAAAAGATTTATCTACACTTCGCAACAGATTAGAAATGCTGAATGCTTACAAGTGCAGATTAAGTTATTTAACTCCATTTGTGCATATACACTATGATATAAAGCTGAAAGAAGTTACAATTGAAGTTCACAAAAAGCTAAGAAAAAACAAAAGTGCAGCTTACGTAAAAGGATTAATAACAGGAGATATGAGCGATTATAATTATTTAGTAAATGTAACAGAAAGATTAAGTTCACAAATAGAACTACTGAGTAGAACAACAATAACAGAAGTTTCTTCATTAACAAAAGAACTACAAACAACAATGATAAATGTTAGATAAGAAAGAAATACCGGACAAAATAAAGAAGCATTTTAAACAAAAATATTTTAATAAATATTATAAAAGGACTATGAATACAGTGGCAAAAGTTAGTGAAAATCCTAAAAAAAATAATGTAATTAAAATTACCGAAGGTACAGATACATATTATTATTCCTTGAAAAGTATTCCGAACACATTTAAAGTACCTTCGGTAGAAAATGCAGACCGGATGCCTGAGAAAGTTGCAAACACAATGTCAAAATATTTAACTATGTTACAGGTAGAAAACGAGATAATTGCATTATGACTAAGCAGATAATTATAAGTTCACACAAAAATTACACTATATACTATTATAGAATACGAAATTATTTAATTGATATTTTTTTAAACTAAAACAGAGGTATAAAATGAAAGAAAGAAACGTAGATTATCCGGGCAAAGTTCACAATTTTGTTTTTGTTAAGGATTTAAATAAGAACGAAGCACTTTATAAATGTAAGGATTGTGGATTAGAAGGTGTGAGATTTCAACAAAGTAAATCCCTTATTGTTGTATTGAATAAAAAGAATAAAGGATTAATAGATGTTTGTAAGAAAGATAAAAAAGAAGAATCCCCACAAGTATCAAAAGGGAGTGAATACTTACGATATGATTTTTCTACCGAAGAATTATCGGGGATAGCAAAAGAACTCGCACAGGAGAACCTTAAACTTGAAAAAGTTAAACTCGAAAAGAAAAGTGCAGATGCAGATTTTACAAACAAAATCAAAGCATCAGAATTAAGCATTTCGCAAAATTCTCAAAAACTAAATTCGGGATGGGAAATGAGAAATGTTGATACAGAAACAACATATAATTACCCGGAAGAAGGTATGAAAACAAAGCAACGTATGGACACAGGGGAAAAATTCACTGCCGAAAAGATGAAAGATGAAGATTTTAAATTGTTTTACGATGAAAATAAAGAGGAATCCGGGAAGAAATAATGCAGATAATCCCTCGATATTATCAGGAGAAAGCGGTAAGACAGGGCAAATGGTACTTTGAAAATTATCATAAACCATTTGTCCTGGTACTTCCGACAGGATGTCATACCGCAGGATATCCAATATTAACCTACGATGGTAAGTTTATTAACGTAGAAGATATTAAAAAAGGAGATTTACTTATCGGTAGAGATAGCACTCCAAGAAAAGTATTAATGATAATAAGCGGAAAAGGTAAAATTTATAGAATAACCACTATAAAAGGTGAAAGTTTTGAAGTAAACGAAAATCACATATTGCATCTTGAAAGAACAAACACAAGGACAAACAGAAAACAGGATTATAAAGAAGAAGAATTAAATGTATCAGTTAAAGATTATCTTGAATTTCCGAAAAGCAAAAAGCACGTTTACAAATTAGTAAAAACAGGCGTTCAATTTCATTATGTAAATGAAGAAGGATTATTCCTTAATAATACAGTATTAGAACCATATTATTTGGGTTTGTGGTTAGGGGATGGTGATAGTAGAAATCCTTCCATAACAAATATTGATAAAGAAATTATAGATTACATTAAAGATTTTTGCGAAAAAAATAAATTAAAATTTAACTATAAAGCTGATAAAAGATGTAGCATAGCAGGGACAACGAAAATACCAAGAAAAGAAAAAAACTTTAACATTTGTTGGCATATTTTAAATAAATATAATTTATTGTTAAATAAACATATTCCACGCAAATATTTATGTGCAAGTAAAGAAGAACGATACTCTTTGTTGGCAGGGTTAATTGATAGCGATGGACACCTTGATAAAATAAAAAATTGTTACGAAATAACATTTAAAGATTATATATTAGCAAAAGACGTTCAAAGATTATGCTTAAGTTTAGGACTATATGCAAGTTTTAATGAAAAGAATTTTATATTTCGGGGTAAACCATACAAAGCATATAGAATGAGTGTGTCAGGTTTTGGACAAGAAAAAATACCGTGTAAAGTAGAGCGTAAAAAAGCAAGACCACGACTACAAATAAAAAATCCGTTACGTTTTGGTTTTAAAGTAGAATATCAAAGAGAAGATTATTATTACGGTTTTGTGTTAGACGGAGATAATCTATATGTTGATGGGAATTTCTTCATACAACACAACTCAGGCAAATCAGTCTGTATATCCGAACTATGCCATCAACTCGATGAACCGATACTTATACTACAACCAACGCAGGAGATACTCGAACAAAACTATCAGAAACTACAAAACTACGGAATAACCGATATAGGAATATACTCAGCAAGTTTCAAAAGAAAAGAAGTAGAAAAGTTTACTTATGCAACAATAGGCAGTATTTACCGGAAACCTGAGTTATTCAAACACTTCAAAAAAGTGATAATTGATGAATGTGATTTGGTTAATCCGAAGAACATTAAAGGGATGTATAACAAGTTTTTCAAAGCAATTGACTGTAAAGATATTTGTGGACTGACAGCAACTCCATACAGAATGATGCAGAAATTTTTTAAAGAAGGAGAGGATTTATTTTATACATCATCACTTCAAACAATTACAAGGATTCATCCCTTCTTCTTTAAAAAAATAGCATACGAGATTTCTATAAAAGAGTTAATGGAAAAAGAATATTTGGCTAAACTCGATTACAGGTACTATAAAGATTTTGATACAAGTAAAATAAAGATAAATACAACAGGTGGTGACTATGATGCTGAGGATTTAGAAAGATTTTGGGATGATGAAAGACTGAAAAAAATGTCAAAAGTGATTTATGATATTGATAAAGAGTGCAATTACAATTTAATATTTTGCAGTTCAATTCGACAGGCAAGTGCAGGATGCGAAATGTTGAGAGCGATGGGATTAAATGCAGAATACATTACGAGTAAACACAACAATAAAGACCGGGAAAGAATAATAAACGATTTCAGGAACGGAAAAATAAAACATCTATTAAACGTTAATGTAATGAGTTGTTTATCAGAAGATACTGAATTACTAACAAAAGACGGTTGGGTAAATCACAATAATATTTCAGACAATTCTTTAGTAGCACAATATGAAGAAGGTGATATAACATTTGATAAACCTCTTGCCATAATCCGAAAAGATATTAAAAACGAATCTATGATAGAGATTAATGGAAGGTATATGTCTTTTTGCGTTACAAAAGACCACGATATGTTAATTAAAAAATATAAATATAGTCCATATTATTATAAAACAAAAGCAACAAACATTATAGATAAAAAAATTACAGTCCCGGTATCGGGATATGCAGAACCATTTATACTTAAAGTTAAACAAGAAACACTACCAAACAGGGGTAGATTTATTGCCACAAACAAGTATAACTATAAAAAGAAATATACAGAAGAAAAAGCAAAATTATTAGCAGAAGAATTATATAACAGAAAAATATCTTTGTGGTATAAAGAAACTGCTGAATTAACATTAAACGATTGTATGTTTATAGGTTTTTTCTTGGGTGATGGGAGTAGGTATAAAGTAAACGCAGGTGAAGAAAGATTTACTTTATGCCAATCGTTAGGTACTCCGAATATGATAAAATGGATTGAAAGACTTTTAAAAGAATGTGAAATAGATTATCACAAAAAGGATTACCCACCTCAGAAAATTAAGATAAACAGCAAAGTAACAATGAGTAAAGGATTTAGAAGATATATATTGTGCAAAGGTACAGGGGGACACGGACAAACAAAAAATGGAATATATAAATATCTACCATATCTAAAAAAGAAAGGGACAAAATTATTTTGGGGACTTAATATAGCACAATACTATTCTTTAATGACCGGATTATGGAAAGCAGACGGTGTTCATAAAGATAATAACGTTTATAACGGTGGTTGTATCATTGGACAATATAAGGAGTTGTTTGATTTATTACAGGCAATTGGAGTATGCAGGGGATTTAAAGTAACGATTAGCGAAGTAAAGAAAAGGGAATTTAACAAAAAACAATTATACAATATCTCTTTGTCTAATAAACAAAATTACCAAATAACAAATGATAAAGCAAAACTAACAGAAGAAAAACAAATTACAAATGTATGGTGTGTAAATATGCCAAAAGGAACAATTATAACAAGAAGAAATGGGAGAGTGGTTGTGTTGGGTAATTGTGGATTTGACTTTCCGCAACTTGACAGCATCACACTTGCAAGACCTACGATAAGTTTAAGATTATATTATCAGCAATGCCTTGATGTGCATACCGAAATATTAACAGGCAGAGGTTTTCTTAAATATAATGAAATTACAGAATTTGACAAATCGGCAAGTTACAATATTGAAACAGGGGAAATAAAATGGGAAAACATAGAAGAAATAATTGAAAGACCTTTACAGAAAAACGAATATATTTGTGGTGCGACCAATAATTTTCTTGACTTTAGAGTAACTAATCAACATAATTTAATTTATAAATCAAGAAGGGCTAAATTATATCGAAAAGATAAAGCAGAAAATATATTTAAGTATAAAGATATGATTTATTTACCTGTTTGTGGTGAAGAAAAAGCAAGAGGGTCTAATTTGACAGATGACGAAATAAGATTTTTAGGTTGGTTTTTATCAGATGGGAATTTAAACAAAAAAACAAAGGGGATTACCATTGTTCAATCGTTAGTACATAAAGAGTATATAAAAGAAATAAGGAGAGTATTAAATAGTTGTGGGATGAAATTTGGGGAAACAAGGTGCAAAAGAAAAGGTGATTTAGCAAAATACCAAGATTGCATTCATTTTTATATTTCCTATGGAAATCCAAGAGGTACAGAAAAAGATAAAAGAGGTTGGGCTTATTTAGAACCATATATTAATAAAAATATGAGTAATGAATATTTTAGAATGACAAGAGAACAAGTAAAAATATTAATTAGTGCTATATTTTTGGGTGATGGATTTAAGAAAAAAACAATTGATTATAACTCAAAAACTATATCAATTATAACCGGGAATAACAAAATATATACAGATAACTTACAAGCACTATTAATTACGAGAGGTTTTAGATGTAATGTAAGTTTATCCCGAAATTGGTACATACTTTACATAAAAGATGTTAAGCATAGTACAATACCCGGCTATAATGTTAAAAATAATGTCATAAAGAAAAAAGCAATAAATAGAGTTAGGTTTAAAAATTACGGTTATAAAGAGTGTATGGTTTGGTGTATTCGCAACGAAACAGGTACTATCGTTACAAGGAGAAACGGAAAAGTTTTAATAATGGGTAATTGTGGGAGAGGCATAAGACCATACACATATAAAGACGGAACACAGAAAAAGTGCAAAGTCATTGATTTAACAAACAACGTAAAAAAATTAGGCAGAATAGAAACGATTGAACTTGCAAAAGAAGATGGATATAAGGACATAGTAAAATCGGAAGTAGGAATAATAACCGGGAAACCGTTATTTACTTTCAAGATAAAAGACGAAGAAAAAAAACAAAAATATTTAGAAAATGTAAATGTATAAAAAATGTTAATAAAAATTTTAGAAATAAAAGAGACCGAAGAAGAAGTTAGAAAAGATATACCGTTTATTGCAAGAGTAAAAAATCAATTCAGCAATGACACAGTTATATTTTTTGGTGATGAAAGACCCTTGGATTGTAGCAATGTTATAAAAGAAGAAGCAGAAATAAAAAGGTTAAGAAAACATACTAAATCAGGAGCATTTAAAGAGTTAAGATATGTAGTATTCGGAGACAAAGAGTTGTTTAATCTTTTGCAAGAAGCATACCAAAACGATGCCGAAATAAAAGCAAACGCATCACTCAGAGAAGAAAAACTTAAAATGGGATTAATCAGAGAGCGTATGTATGATTGGTTTAAAAGTTTGAAATGGTATGAGAGGTTATTTTACCCATTATTAAAAAATAAATTTAGCAATATTAAATTTTAAAGCTATGAATAACGAAAAATTTTTATTTGATATGTTTTGCAATCCCGAACTCGGGAGCGATACAGGGAAAGCAGTTCTCATAGAACCATACGGAATTGTTTATAAAGAGAATATATTTATTGTAGCAACAGATAGATTTACTTTACTGAAAGTTCCGGTAGAACTCACAACACAAAATAGAACTTACAAAACCTTTGCAGGGGATGATTTCAAGAATGTTCTCGATAAAGTTGTTTATAACGTTAATATACCACTCAAAACAGATTTAATAAAAGATGTATTAGACAAACTTCCGAAAACAGATATAGAAGATTGTCCGGTATGCAAAGGTGAAGGGTTAGTAAGCACAAAAATAATAGATGAAGAAGTTGTTTGTGAGAAGTGTAATGGTGATGGGCATATTCACTTAGAAAAAGGTGCAGAAAAACCGGACTATCGAGTAAGAATAAAACTATTAGAAGCAGTATTTCAGGCAAGATATTTAAAAAGGTTATATGATGTTACGGAGATATTCAAGACCGATGAAATAATAATAACAGCAAATCACAGCAATACAGCAAATGCCTTCTCAGTTTTACAGCACATTGAAGTAATACTGATGCCTGTAAGACAGGGTGAAGGAATGGAAATAGAATCGGAAATTAAAATATAAAAATATGGCAATAACGGTTAAAGAAATAATTAGAAAAATAAGTTATATCTCAAAGTATTATTCAGCGTGTAGAAAAGAGCATTGTCAAGTGGGTTGGTGGATAAGGCAAATTCACGTAAATCCGTCTATATTATCAAAACTTAAAATACGCATTATGTTAAGAATTTTAAGCAAATATAATATATATGTAACAAGAGAAAAAGGAATAAGTTCTTATATGTCCGTAAATCAATAAAAAATGAAAATAAAAAAATATGAATATAGACATAGGTTGTAAAATAAATCTTGAAAGATTATGCGAAACAAGACTGCTTATTCAGGCAAACTCCGGTGGCGGTAAAAGTTATGCTATAAGAAAACTTCTCGAAGAAACCAACGGAAAGATTCAGCAGATTGTTTTAGACCTGGAAGGTGAATTTTATTCTCTCCGGGAAAAATATGATTTTGTTGTTTTCGGTCAGGACAAAGATTATCCGATACACATTAAATATGCTGAGAGAGTTGCAAAAGAACTACTGAAATACAATGCAAGTGCTATCATAGATTTATACGAACTAAAACATCACGAAAGAATACTTTACGTTAAAAGATTTCTCGATTCAATGGTAAATGCTCCGAAGGAATTATGGCATCCCTGTTTAGTAATAATAGACGAAGCACATCAATTCTGCCCGGAAAAAGGGAATGCAGAATCAATGAATAGTGTAATAGACATTTGCACTCGTGGAAGAAAAAGAGGATATTGCACTGTACTTGCAACTCAAAGAATATCGAAACTGCACAAAGACGCTGCTGCTGAATGCAACAACAAACTAATAGGCAGGACAGGACTTGATATTGATATGAAAAGAGCATCGGAAGAACTCGGATTCACAAATAAACAGGATATGCTATCGCTCAGGACTTTAAGAGCAGGGGAGTTTTATGCCTTTGGACCCGCTATAAGCGATGTTATACAAAAAGTATTTATATCAAAGGTTAAAACCACTCATCCACAAACAGGTGGTAGAATAGTAGATATTCCGAAAGCAAACGATAAAATCAAAAAGATACTCGAAAAGTTCAAAGACCTTCCCATCGAAGCAGAAAAAGAAATAAAAAACTTCGATGATTTAAAGAGAGAAAATATAAACCTCAAATCACAAATCACTCAGCTTGGGAAAGTAAAACCTGTTGACAATGAGTTAGTAAATAATCTTAAAAAAGGGATTGAGATATATAAAAGAGATATTGAAGTATATAGAAAAGCTATTAAAGACAGGGATGATTACTATGATGTAAGAATGAAGCAGTTAAACGCTCAGATTGAATATCTTTTAAAAGAATTAACGAAAATACATTTGTTGACAGACCCGATAAAAATAGAAATTCCAAAAGAAAATATTCCGAAAGATTTTAAAAAACTACCCGATGATTCATCGAGATTAGCTGATGTATTTAACAAGACAATAGAGTATTCAAAACCATTATCATTAATCAAATACGAAAGAACAGCAACAAAAAGGATTAAAGAATCTTCAATTAATAATGAGGTATTAAAAGGTGGACAGGTCAACACTGACATCAAAATCAAAGCAGGTGCAAGACGTATGCTTGAAGCTGCAAGTATGTATTATCCTGAAAGCATCACAAAAGCAAGAATCGGAGCAATAGCAATACTCAGTACCCGGTCAGGAACATTTTCATCTTATATGTCAAACCTTCGTTTAAGCGGACTTTTACAGGACAACGGAAATGATACATACACTATAACAGAAGAAGGATTAATGCACGTTGGCGAAATAAAAATGCCTGATAATTTAGTCGAAATGTGGTGCGGATTATTAAAGTTAGGTGCAAGACGGATGCTTAAGGAATTAGAAGCAATTTACCCGGAAGGATACACAAAAGAAGAACTCGGAGAGAGGTCAGAAATATCTCCTCAATCCGGTACATTTTCAAGTTATTTATCTACGCTCCGGAAAAACGGATTAGTGAAAGAATCCGGTGGAAAAATAACAATGTCAGAAGAATTAGACACAAAAGAATTTAATAAATATTAATTATGAGTTGCGAAGTACCAAATTATATGAATAAAATAGACGATTTTCCCGATACCTGCGGTTGTTGTGGCGGTCCCTTGGATGATGAAGGTTATAGTGGATGGTGCGGGAATTGTTGCAGAGCAGAAAAGCAAAGAAGTTTAGAACAAGAAAAAAAGCAAAGGAAAAGCGAAAGCATAGATTATTACCAAAAGAAATTCAGCAGAAAACCTAAACAAATAAAAAAATGAAAATATTTTTTGATACAGAATTTACAGGGTTACATAAAAACACAACACTAATAAGCATCGGTCTTGTCAGTGAAGATGGGAATACATTTTATGCAGAAACACACGACTACGATGAATCGCAATGTGATAATTGGATAAAAACAAATGTAATAAATAATTTGATATTAAAAGATTATAGAATTGCAAAAGACTATAATCCGTATGAAAAAAATGTTTGGGTAAAATCAGCGAATAAGAACTTAAAGAAATCTTTAAGTCATTGGTTTGAAAAATTCACGAAGAAATATCCAAAAGTTGAAATTTGGGGTGATTGTTTGGCTTATGATTGGGTATTATTTAATGATATATTCGGAACTGCATTTGATATTCCAAAAAACATTTATTACATACCTTTCGATATATGCACTTTATTTAAAATTAAGGGAATAGACCCGGATATTAACAGAGAGGAATTCATAAATTACAACGTAGAGGTTTTTGATACATATAATTGGGGAATAGGGAACAAACACAATGCTTTATATGATGCGTATATAATAAGGCAATGCTATAATAAATTACAAAAACTATAATCATTAATGGCAGCAGGAAGAAAACTTACAATTACAGCAGATTATTTTCCTCACTTCTCGAAGATGGGAACTCCTGTCAGGATAATCGAAAGTAAATTCGGGAACGATGGTTATGCAGCATACTACAAATTGAGGGAATTACTCGGACAGTCTCCCGGACACACACTTGATTTGAGAGCTAAAATAAAATACCTGGATGTACTTTCTTATTTAAAAGTTGAAGATAGTATATTCCGGCAGATAATACATATTCTTATAGAGTGTGAAGAAATAGACGAAGATTTATGGAAAGAAAACATATTATACAGCGAACAATTTATACACGATTTATCGAGATTATATTCAAAACGAGATACTATAATAGAAGATAAACCTGCATTGGTATTTGGGAAGTTACAATTAAATCTATTTACAAAGTCTCAGGACAGAGTTATCGTATCAGAGCAAGGAGATATTACAACTGAAAATTTAACAAAAAAATATAAAATTGAAAGAAAGGAATTTAGTCAAATGGCAGAAAAAGAAAAATTAAACTTTATGGATAAGGTACTACTTATCTTTAAAGAAAAGTACGAAAAAAACAAAGGTGTTAAATACGGTGGGAAGGATATTGATAAAAAGCACTTAGGATTAATTCAAAAGAAGTTCCGGGAAATGTATCCAACTTATAACACAGAGCAGATGATACAACATTATGACAGTTTCTTCGATGCAGTAACAAGTATTAAACCGATAGATAAAAACAGTGAATTCTACGCAACGATAGATATACCGTTTTTATCTTCACAGCTTGACAAGTTTATTCAACATATAAACAATCCGAAGTACCAACGGAATAAATCAACACAAAATTATGAAGCAGGAATCGTATCCTAAAACTATAAAGGGACAAACAGAAAAAACTTTGGAAAATATTGTAAACAATATTGATATTATAGAATCAGACGAAACTCAATACATTAGCATAAATAAGAGAATAGATAATGTAATGAAAAAGATAGGTGTTCCTGAATATTGGATAGACAAAAGATTCAAAGATTTGGAAGGGGATAATAATTTTCTTGAAAGTGTTGGGAAAATTAAACAGTGGGATTTTAAAAAACCTGTATCAGTATCAATATTATCGAGGTATAGTGGGAACGGTAAAACTCATATATCAGTGTGTTTACTCCGAAAATATATATATGGGGTATTAAACAACAATCCGAATTATGATTATTTTCCAAAAGAAATGTATACAAAAGAAGGGGACTTATATTACAGGATTCTTGCAAGTTACAAAGAAAATTCCTACGAATCAGAAAAAGATATAGTGGATATATACTGCAAATTACCATTTTTAGTAATAGATGATATATTCAAAAACAGAGACAATGAATTCGCATACCGGACAATGCAATATATAGTTGATAAAAGGATTGATTGGGAAAGATTACCAACGGTTATAACGTCAAATGTGTTATTAAATGATTTCAAAGATTCTTCTATGAAGTCAAGATTACAAAGTCCTTTATGTCTCGAACTGATAAAAACAAAAACAGATTACAGAAAAATAAATAAATAAAATTATGGAAAAGAATAAATTGATAGTCAAACTTTTTATAAAAGCTAAGAAACAAAAAAAAGAAATAAAACGGATTAGAAAACTTAAAGACGACATTAAAAGAGATTTTATTGCAGTTGGACAACCGTTAAATGATAATATGCTTAAATTTAATAAAGAACAAACTCAATGGTGTGCTAATGTTTTTCAAAAAATAGAAGGAATTTAAACTATGGAATCACTTATTTACAAAAAAATAATGGCTTTGAGTTGGAAAGAGCCATACGGAACGTTGATGCTCCACGGCAAAATTGAAACCCGAAGTTGGAAAACGAATTACCGGGGATTGGTTTTAATATGTGCAAGTAAGAAAAGCTATAATATAGATAGTGTTTTTGATATATCAAACAATATAGACATCATAAATAGAGTAGTACCTGTTTATGACAAATATCCACTAACTGAAGGTAAAGCAATTGCAATCGGTAAACTTATTGAGTGCAGACCGATGAAAGAAGAAGATGAAAAAAAAGCGTTTGTTAAATACTATCCAGATTTATTTTCGTGGATATTTGAAGATGTAAAAGCAATAGAACCTTTTGCTTGGAAAGGGTCTCTCGGATTCAGAGAACTAACATTTGAAGAAAAACAAAAAATAATATTATTATGACAGAAAATAACTACGACAGTTTTGAAAAGACAGATGCAACAAAACCGGATTTATCGGATGCAACATTTTACCACACAAAAGAAATTATGACAATTGAGAGAGCAAAAGAGTTAGGATATTCATTAAAACCTCCTCCATCAATAATTATACCTGGGATAAGGGAAGAAATTACGCAGTCGCAGTATAAGATTATCAAATGTAGAAAATGCAGAGAAGAAATTGCAATGATACGGAACGGAAAAGGTCATTTAATCCCGGTTAATCTCGATACGATTGAAGAAACCGATACAGAATACGACAGTGCGAAGCACGTAAAACATAAAACAACTTGCAAAGGAAAATAAATTTAAAATAAACCGTTACAAAGAAAGGAATAATTTATGAAAAAAATAGTAATGTTCTTTGTTTTGATATTCCAATTTATCGGATTATCATTCCAAAGAAAAGTATTTGCTGAAGAAGATAATAAATATCAATCAGGAGATTGTGAAAACACAAAAGCACCGATAAACTTATCTTTCGGTGATGCACTCCAACTTATGAAAAGCGGACACAAAGTTTGCAGAGAAGGATGGAACGGAAAAGGAATGTGGATATGTATAGGTAATGGGATTTGTGAATTAGAAGCTGATAAATTTTGGAACGTGCATACAAAAGAATTTGCAAGGTCTAAAGGTGGGAGTGCTGAAGTATTACCATATATCATTATGAAAACTGCTGACAATAAAGTATTGATGGGATGGTTAGCAAGTCAGACCGATATGTTGGCGAATGATTGGATGTTAGTTTAACTTTTAAAAATTTAACGTAACGGTTTATTTATTATGTCAAAAACAAAAATCATAATTCCAGGAAAAGACGGAGAAGAAAAAGAATACACTATCAACGAAGCGATAAAGTATGAAATAGAAAGAGGAACAGAACTTTACGGAAATAAAAATTTACCTGATGAATGGCTTACAATTTTAGCTGAGGAATCCGGTGAAGTTGCAAAAGATGTGAACGAATTGAGACTTCATCCTCACGCTGCGGTAACAATAAAACCGAAGCTGAAATATGAGTTAATCCAGGTAATTGCAGTTTCTTTAAGATTTATAAACAATTTATAAGGAGTAAAAAATGATAGAATTAAACAAAAAAAGCAGAGGATTCAGAGCGTTGCTATGGGATATATGGGAATGGTACAAGAGCAGAAAAAAAGCAGAACAGGATAAAAGATTATTGATAAGAAAGGTGCAGAATATGAAAGAAGAACTCTTGGGTTTATCGGGGAAGAGTAAAGTTGCCTTTGTAAAATACTGTATAGAGATTTTACCAACAGGGGATAATTTTTTTAAAGAACCACTTCACGCAACTTATATGTCGTATAAAAACTATAATGCGTTTATGAAACGTATGAAATAGATTTTTCAAAAGGGAAAGGAAAATAGAATGAAAAAATTTATAATTTTTCTTATAGTATTATTAGTAATAGCAGATTGCTATATGTATTATAGCATAATAGATAAAGAGAATGAAATTTTAGAGAAAAAAGATACTACTATAATGATTCTCAAATCTATTAAAGAATACTTAGCAGCAGAAAAACCGGACAAAGCAGATGATACCACCGGGTATTACAGAGTTTTAATAAAAATTGATACAGCAAAAAGTTACAGAGACACTATAAAAGTAAAATTAAAATAATTGTATGGAAAATATCAAACGTATTCCATTTGCAGATGCAGTACATAAATATTTTGCAAATGAAACCGGAGAGATATTTGTAAGAAAAAACTCCGAACTTAAATTAGTTACTCAGTACCATAGCAATAAACGAGACGGTAAACTCGGTGTAAAAATACTCACAAAAAAAAGAGGTTATGTATTTTGGTATGTTGACAAACTTATTATGTGGGCTTTTCACGAAAGAAAAGGATACGATTATATTATAGTGCATAAAGACAACAATTTAGAAAACAACAACAAAGACAATTTATGTTACAAGAAAGAAAAAAATATAAGTTGTAAAGTAAGAGGAAATTTATTCAACAGACTGAGCGATTCTGAATTTAAGATTTATACAGATACACTCGACAGAATCCCGAAAATCAATCACGAAAGATTTAATATGAAAGCACTGCAACAATATAACAGATTCGTAGCACATCTTAAAAGTAGTGATTTAACAAAAAGGTATGAGAAATTGAAAGAAATATTTAGTAAATTAGAAGAAAAATACAGGAAGGAAATATTATAATGGAAGAAAATAAACCAAAACAAGAAAATCCTCTCGACAAAATGATGAACTTAAATTTAAAGTTTCATCTAATAGGATTAATGAATACAGCAACACTGCTATCAATCCGTATCGAGCATATAAAAATCTACGGACAGAGCAAAAGAACTATTCATTTATCCGAAAAAGAACTGTTTATGTTTAATACAGAAGTTGCTTACTACGAAGAATATTTGAAGTATATAATTGAAGTATTCGACAGTTCAGAAGAAGAAAAAATAGAAATCGCAAAGATAGTGCATTACTGCGAAGTGAAGATGGGAATAAGAACTTACATAAACATAGTAGCCGAAGGCAATAAAAGAAAAGGAAAAATAACTCAACTCAGGAACATAATTGTCCCGAGAAAGAATTAATTATATGCAAAAAGAATTAATAAATTTTAAGAACTCTCAAAAAATTAGAAAGTTACTTAAAGAAGGTTACGAAATCGAATTATTTATGGTGCATTTAAAATATCGCTTAAACGTAAAAAATAAATTCGGGGATTACATATTTTCCGAATTAAGCAAAAATGAAGGCACAAAACAAACTGCATCGGTAAATAATCTATTCACAAAATTCTTTAAAACAATTCTATGAAGTATAGAAGAAAATGGAATAAATATCAAGAGTTATATTATAAAGGGATTTATCCAAAATTAGGATATATGTTTGGGTTGAAAGATTTTATAAATATAACAAGAGCAATAAGAAACTCATTTGAAACTGAAAAGCACATAGATTATGCGATACAAATGGAAGGTGAAAAAATCGAGATATTATTAGACAAGCGAAAAATTATTAAATAATCACTATTTTTACAATAAACGAAAATTAAAAATTCATTGAATATTTTAACAATATATGCTATTTTGAGATTAGCAGCAGGGATTAGACTTTTTTTATTATACAAGACCCTTATAGAAAGTCGAAGTTTTAAACATCAAAGTTTAAATCTTGCTGCAACGACTTATATAGGGGATTCTTGTTTTAAGGATGTAAATATGGAAGAAGAAATTTGGAAAGACGTAATAGGATTTGAGGGATTATATCAAGTATCTAATTACAGTAGGGTAAAAAGTTTAGAAAGAAAAAGAAACTCATTAAGTAATTCAAAAGCACCTGTTTACGAAAAAATATTAAAACAGAACATTACTAATATTGGTTATTACAGAGTAGTCTTGTATAAAGACAGTGTTAAAATGTACCGTAACGTGCATCGTCTTGTTGCTTTAGCTTTTTTACCTTACACAGAGGGCGAAGTTGTTAATCATATTAACGGAATTAAAACCGATAATTCATTAAGTAATTTAGAATTTGTAACTTCTTCTGAAAACAATCATCACGCTTATAAGACAGGGTTAAAAAGTAATAAAGGTGAAAAGCAAAGCAGGTCAGTATTAAAAGAAAAAGATGTTAAGATTATTAAATATTATTTAAGTATAGGGATTAAAGAAAAACTCATTGCTTATGCGTTTAATGTTTCTAAAGGTTGTATATTTGCAATAAAGACCAACAGAACTTGGAGTGATGTAAAATGAAAAAACAACTTAACTATTACCAACTTTACTATGCGAAGTATAAAGAAATGGGGGGGCATATTTTAGGTGAACGAAACGGTAATAATTATAAGGTATTAAAGACAATCACAATTCCAAATTATGCTAAGAATCCTCGTAATCATTATGAATTACCAAACTTTTTTCAAGTAATAACTAACAAGAAATGTTTAGTAAGTTGGTATAAAATTTTAAGAGACATATTAAAAAGTTGGGATAAAAAAGAAAAGAAATTTAAAATAGTTATTTTGGGGGATTGGCATTCGCATATATGTAAAAAACTTATCCCTTCAGGGGAAGATATAATCACGTCTCAAAAAACAGCAAACATAACGAATAAACTATATGTGCTTGGTATTTGCAGTAGAGATTTAAAGTCAGGGAAAATGATATTTAATTTCTACGATTATAAACCAACTAAAGTAAATAAATATTTACCGAAAGATTATAAAAAAAGATTACAAGAAAATGAAAAACAATAATTGGACAGAAAAAGCATTTATGGATTGGTGTTATTCTTTAAAACCAAACAAAAAACATTTTCTTAAAAATATACTAAGAAAACTCTATGAATTACTGTAACAATACTCAAATAGACCCTGCGGTGTGTTCAACAGTTTTCGTTAACCGAACTCCATTATTCCTTGCAGGAAGGAATAATACAAGAGTTTCTAATAAGTTTTCTTTTGTGAAGGGTTGAATATCCTGCTCATAGATTTATAAAATATAATGGCAAAAACAAAAATAAATAAAAAGAAAATAAATCCTATTGTAAGATTTAAAGGGAAAGAGAGAACGAACAGTATTCTTTTTGCTAAAAGAGGGACAAAGAAGTTCAAGAAAGGATATAAAATAAATCCTCACGATGCAGGGACTTTTCTTCCGCAAGCTAAAGTACCTGTTTTAGAGCGACTAAAAACCAATCCGCAGTACAAAGAAAAAATGGAAGAATTTATTGTAGGGATTTATGAAGGAAAAACATTAACTGAACTCGGAAAAATTGTAGGGATATCAGCAGTAGCAGTATATAAATGGTTAGCAGATGAAGAATTTCAAAAAACATTTGTTTCGCTAAGACGTGCAGGAGCTATAAGTCTTGTACCATCACTTATAAGAAGTGCTAAAGGTGAAGATATACAGGAAACCGAAACAATAACAGAAACTAAAACAGCAAAAGGGAAGACAAAAGTTAAAAAATATATTACAAGAGTTTATCCGAATCCTGCATCACTTAAATTAGCACTAAATAGTTTTTACCCCGAAGTATTCACAGAACGAACACAAGTAGATATGAATACACAAAATGTAAGTGCAGTATTTTTAATCCCATCATCCGGGAACGGAAAAGCAGTATTACCACCACACTTACAAGAAAACATTACCGAAGCAGATATAAAGAAGTTAAAAGAACTAAATCCGAATGCAATTATTCCCGATGAATTAATACAGCAACTTAAAAACAGAAGCAATGGCGGTAATGGTAATGGTAATGGTAACGGAAGCAAAACTTAATCAAGAAAATAAAATCTCTATAATAAAGTAGAAACTAAAAAAAACGAAAGGATACAAAATGGAACTAAAAGTAAGATTCACAAATCCCGACCAAACAGGAGCGGAAGATGGACAAACAGCAGTACAGGAAGCAACAATCAATGTTCCTGATGGAACAACATTGGAAACAGTGCAAGATGCGTTGGATAATGCTTTAACACCGTTGACTGATGGCGGTATAAAACCTGTATGGATGTTGCTTTATACACCTGACTAAAAATCTTTAATTTCAAAGAGGGAACAATTTAAGCACTTGGAACATTTAATTAATTACACATTATTAACTAATAACTCACAAATGAGTAAGTTATTCGCTTAAATCCCGGAAACTACGCAAGTATGTCAATATTACTTAGGTTGAGGCACAACTACGGAATGAACAACGCAAGGTAGTTCCCCTTTGAAAATTTAAAAATAAAAATTATGACAATTTTAGATAGTTTAGACCCCGACAAACAACTCGCTCGATATAATAAGAAACGTAAAAAATTAGCAATGTTAAAAAAGAAACGTGGGAGTATAAGAAATTATGGAATAGGCGGAAGTAAAACTGTATTACTTGGAATGAATCATCAATTAAAAAATATACGACTGAGGTATAAATAATGAGCAAAAAAGATTACGGAAAAAGCACAACAGAAATAATACTTGAATATAATAAAAAAGAGGAAGAAATATTTCTGAAATGGATTGAAGAATTAAAGCAAAGAGAAACAGATAAATTCTTTATAAGAAAAGAATTATTAAAAGAAAAAGTTAAAACTTGTGCAGGTAGGATATAAATAATGCCGGATTACGTTATTGATTGGAACACTCGTGAACTCAGGATGGTAGTTAAACCGCAAAAAGGCGGACAGGAAGAATATTTAAAAATTCCTCTTAATGTATTTGAAGCACTATATTATGGGGATATAGGTTCAGGTAAGAGTTGGAACTTGGTTATTGACGCATTAGGATTACAATATGAAGGCACGATAGGGAAAAAAGCAATTGACTTTCCGAACTATAAAGGATTTCTATTCCGCAGAACTTCTAAAAGATTAAACAAATTAGTTGATGAGTGCAAATCGTTCTATGGTTATTATGGCGGAGTATATGCAGGGACCAAACAGAACGAACCGGGAAGTAGTTTTACATTCCCTTCAGGAGCAAGAGTATTCTTATGTTATATGGAACACGAAAAAGACAAGTTCAACTATCACGGTGAAGAAGCACAATTTATGGGATTTGATGAAATAACAGAATTTCTTATAACTCAGTATAGTTTTCTATTTTCAAGATGCAGAAGCACATTACCCGGTATAACTCCACGTATAAGAAGCACTGCAAATGCAATTGGACTTGGTTTAAAATGGGTAAGAAACAGATTTATATATAAAAATCCAATTGGATTAGTAAAATATTTTCTTCCACCTAAAGACATCGAGAAAGACCCCCGGGGGCAAGAAGTAAAACAAGGTACTCCGAAATCATTATCGAGGATGATAATTCACGGAAAGATTAATGACAACAAAATATTATTGAATAACGACCCTGATTATTTGGATAGAATTTATGCAATGGGAGAGAAATATGTAAAAGCACTATTACAGGATGATTGGTTTGCATTTGAAGGACAGGCATTTGATAAACTATCTCGTAAAATTCACTTAGCTCAACCTCTTGATATTCCGAAACATTGGAAACGAATTGCAGGATTAGATTATGGAAATGTTGCTGCGTTGGAATGTTTGGCATTCGACCCGGATACAATAACAAGCAGTAATCCGATGGGAAACGGATATTTCTTCGATGAATGGACATCGGATAACCAGGAGAGAGACACAGAAATTGACAGCTTAAAATACTACCTAAAAGAAAACGGATTAAAAGACATTACAATTGCATACGATACTGATATGGAAAGTACAGACAGTAAAGTAAAAACAAACAAAACCGCAGCTTGGTATTTTAAACACGATACAAAATACGGATTCAAATTAAAGATGGTCCCGGTATCAAAAGGAAGAATCGAAACAAATGTAAACTTTAGAATCAGTTGTAACAGAGAATTTTGGAATAGATTGGATTGGAAGAAAAGCGAAAATGGATTATGGCTTAAAAAACCAAAACTATTCTTTTTAGCAAAAGAAAAATTTACAATCCCGGATGAAGCAGTGGCTAAGTGTGATAATCTATTTGAAAGTATGTTTGATTTAATGGATGACCCGAACATTCCCGAAGATATACTTAAACCAAAAGACGGTGGAGTACCTGACCATCACTACGCAGCAGGTAGATACGCACTTATAACCGGAGTATATCGAGGTGAACTAACCGAAGAACAAGTCAGTGAATTAGAAGAAGAAAACAGGCAAGACTTTATAGAAAGTGTGGTATGATGTTAGAAATAAATAAAATACTTCTTGGCGACTGTTTAGAACTTATGAAGGAAATACCTGATAAGTCTATTGATTTGATATTGGCTGACCCTCCGTATGGAATGGGGGAAGATGGAGGAAAATTTCGGGATAGAAAAGGTGGAGGACATAGAATTTTGGTTAAAAAAGATTGGGATAAGAAAAGACCTGATAAAATTTATTTTAAAGAAATTATTAGAATAAGCAAAAAGCAAATAATATTTGGGGGAAATTATTTTACAGATTATTTACCTGTAAGTAGAGGATGGATTTATTGGAGAAAACTTATGGGCGGTGATTTTTCTGATGGTGAATTAGCTTGGACAAGTTTTGATAGAACATTGAAAGAATATACATACTGTAATAAATATAAAGGGAAAAACCACCCCACGCAAAAACCTGTTAAACTTTTTGAAATGATTTTAAAAGATTACAGCGAAGAAGGTCAAACAATCCTTGACCCTTTTAGTGGCAGTGGCACAACTGCAATTGCTTGTCATAATTTAAAACGTAATTTTATTTGCGTGGAAAAAGACCCTGAATATCATAGAAAAAGTATAGAGAGATACGGAAAACATATTTTACAAGAAAGGATGTTTTGACAAACTATTTGAATAAAATATTAACAGGCAGAGCAGAAATCGTTTTAAAAGATTTCCCGGACAATTGCATTGATTTGGTTGTTACGTCTCCCCCTTATGATGGTATAAGAAGTTATGAAGGATATATCTTTGATTTTCCACTGATAGCAGAGCAACTATTCCGAACACTAAAAGTTGGCGGAGTTATTGTGTGGATAGTATCAGATGAAACAACAGACGGGAGCGAATCCTGTACATCTTTTAAACAAGCACTGCATTTTAGGTCCCTTGGATTAAAACTTCACGATACAATGATATGGAGAAAATCTTCACCACCGCTTTCTCATAACAGATACGAACAGCACTTTGAATATATGTTTGTGTTTAGCAAAGAATACGTAAAGACGTTTAATGCTATCAAAGAACCGAAACTTTATATGGATAACAGAAAAGTTAAAGATTATAGAAGAAACGTAAAAGAAGGATGTGATAACGGATTTATAGGACAGCAAAAAGATAAAATAAAAGGAAACATTTGGGATATTCCGGTAGGTGGCGGAATAACTACACCGGATAAAGAAGCATACGAGCATCCTGCTATATTCCCGGACAAACTTGCAAAAGACCATATATACAGTTGGAGTAATGAAGGTGATGTTGTTTTGGACCCGATGTGTGGAAGCGGAACAGTCCCGAAAATGGCGAAACTTCTACATAGAAACTACATTGGTATAGACATAAGCAAAAAGTATTGTGAGTTAGCAATTAAAAGAATTAATAAACATAAAATACCAAATGAACTCTTTAGATAATTGTAAGCATTGGAAAAAAGATTCTTTCCTGAAAAACTACGGTACTTGTAGTAAGAAAACAAATATATGTCAACCCGGCAATACAAGACGAGAACCAATTGCATCAAACGACAGTAGCTTTCAAGGTAGCAGATTAAAATTAAAGAGAGACTTCAGAGAAATAGAACTCGTAAAAGAAGGTTGTAATTGTATGTATAAAAAAAACACTTGACATTTAATTATGTATATAGTAGATTGTAGTAGCTGAAGAAAACAAATGAACCAAAATTTTAAAATAAAATTATCTAAGCACTCTATAAGGAATCAATACAAAGTTCACACATCACAAAAGACTATTGTATTCTTCAGCAACTTATATGAGTGCTTGGTATTTTAAGGAGAGAAAATGACATTATTAGAAGAAAGAGAATTAAAAAAGGGGAAAGAATTGGAGAGTGATATTTCGTCTGCAAAAAAAAGATTAGAAAACGCTCAATTTATTTATTCTTATTGTGTTGAGGATAAATACAATATGTGTAAAAGTAATTACAGCGATAGAATAGATTGTCCGAATGAGAGGGTGGTGATAAAAGCAGAGAATAGAGATAGCAGCAAGGTTATTTATTTAAAAGATAAAAACATAAGTAAAGTATTTCTTCAGCTTATTGTTACAAAGTATGAAGAAGAACTTGCAAAACTCGAAAAAGAGTTTGCTGAACTCCCGGCAGAGATAAGTGAAAACAAAGAAGTAGATCCAGATGCCTAAAATAAAATATCATTAATAACTAAAGAAGGAGAGAGTATGAAGAAATAAAAAGTTAAAAGTAGAATATTTATCGAAAACTCAGTACAAAGCATTAAACAATTAAAATATTATAAGCTATGGAGAAGATAAGAAGTCCTACTAAATGAGATAAAAATATAAAAAAAGAACGATAGAACTAAATCCCACTACAAATTAATAGTGGGATTTTTTTTATGCGAAAATAAGCAATTTTTGAGGGGGAGAGAGTGGGAGAGGTTAAAATAAGGAATTTTCACAGGAAATAAATTTTGTTAGACAAAAGATTTTATTTGATTTATTGATTATTTTTGTAGTATTATTTTATTAATTAAAATATTTACTACAATGAAGAAGTCATTCAGAAATTTCACAATCATTTTTACAATACTATTTGTATTGGTTTTAGCATTTATCACATCACAAACAAAAGAAGTAAAGGCAGACCGGCAGACCTCAGCCTGGTTACAAAAACACATCATTGACAGTTTGATTACAGGAGATAGTATTCTTGTAATAGACTGTACCTTTCAACAGAACGTAGATTGGTATGATAATGTTGAATTCACTTTAAAAGGGAACGGAGCAACATCGCAAACCGACAGTGCAGACACAGTAAAAGTATATTCATTTCATACAAACGGAGCAGGAGATACTATCAGGTCAGTTCCGGTAGCAGTCACAAACTTAGCAACACTCACACAAACGAAACCGGGAATATTAGCAATAGCAAACGGAACATATTCAAGATTTAAGTTTGAAGGTGATATACATTATTACTATGTTTTTGTATGGGATAACAAATCATCAAAGAATATAATCATAGATTATGCAATGAAGAAAAGCACATACACAAAGTATTATTAACAATATTAAGCGGTCCCGGGAAAAGAGCTAAAAAACTACGCTCATAAATAATCCAGGAGACACGAAAAAAGATAAAGCCATACAATAACATTAGGTAAAAGGAGTAAAAATAATGAAATTTCAAAAGTTGTTAATAGTTCTGATGATGCTGATAGCAGTACAAAGCTATTCACAAATCACATTGTATAAGCAGGACACTTTAAGCAAAACACAATCATCCGTAACATATAATTTAGCAGGGACCTATTACCGGGCAGAGTTATATTGGAAAAGCGACACAGCAATTTACGGAGCAGACACAATCAGGATCGAAAGAATCGGGGTTGAAGGTGATACCTCGATAGTGTATGGATTGGACAGCAGCAATACAAGAGTAGATTATTTTCTCAATGCAGGAGATAATAAATATAAGAATATTCGGATTGATGCATTTCTTTCAGAGCGAATAAGAATTGTGTTTAGTAATCTAAATATATATACAAACAAAATACCGTTTGTATTTAAGTTAGTTAAAACAAATGTGTATTAGGAGAAAAGAATGAAAAAATTATTTATATTAATATTTTTAGCTATAACCATAAACGCACAAAGTCAATGGGAAGTATGGAGTAAAGCAAACGTTCAACCATCCAACACAACATATAACCAAATTGTAAATGCGATAAACTCAGCAACTCTCACAACAGGGTCTTTATATAAAATATCGGATTACGTAACGAAGCATATCATTCCCGGGACATCAACAGTTAATACAGGAACGGTAGAACCGATTGTAGTAATAGCAACTTCATCGAATACAATCAGTAAAACAGCTTACAGCATCACTTATCCGAAAGACTACATTGAATATGATTATTCCTTAAATTTGTGTGAAGATGGAATAACAGCACGAGCAGGATTCATTACAAAAAGAATAGATAACATTGGCAATGATACTCCGTATGATATGCGGAATGTAAAATTCCGTAGGTGGGGAATAGATTGGACTTCATACAGTAACGATTCACTATGGAATGCAGAAAGAAATTATATAGTTGGTAATATAGTCAAAAGTTATAGGAATGGTGATACTGCATTATTTTTATGTGTTTGGAATAGATTGGCAGTTGCTGATTCAGTACCTCAAATAGACACTATGCATTGGCAGAGAATAATAGGGAACGAGCAGAAGTGGTGCAGTAAAACCACAGGCAATTATTTTTACGGAAAATCTCTCGATGCAATTGCAAATTACTACATCGATTATTACACATTTGCAGATACCAGCTGCAGGGGTAATAAAATCGAAAAATCAATTACAGGTTTAAATAATATTGTTATGATGGACAGGAACAATTATTTAAACACATTTGAAAAGGACTGTTATAATATAACCCTCTATCGAGGGAGTTATAAAAATTCATTTGGGAAAAGTAATTATGAAATGATATTGATTGATTCGTGTTATTTTAACACTACCTTTCAAAACGTTTCAAGGTGCATAATAAAAGGATATGAGAATACGTTAGGCATAACTTGTTGGGGAAACGTTATATATTCATCCGATAATCTTTTTGGGGTAGGGTGCACAAAAAACGTAATTGGAGATAATGCGAACTACTGCACATTTGGAAATAACAGCTCAGGAAATATACTTGCAGATAACTGCCATAATGTAACATTCGGAGTTGCATGTAGTTTTAATCACTTAGGACCCGGGAGTTATGTATGCAGATTCAACAGCGATAGTTTCAACAATACATTGGGTAGAGACTCATATTCTTGTATATTTGAGATTGATGGATGTTATAATACATTTGGGGATTATTGTTATTCCAATTACATCGGGATAAAATCATACACAAACACATTCGGGCATCAATGTTCAATGAACATAATAAAGAATTGGTGTTCAAATAATACATTTGGGGCAGGTTGTTATTTAAACACGCTCGGGAGTTACTCTTCTGATAATACAATCCCTGCAAGTAGCCGAGTCAATTTATTCATGGATTACATAAATTCTAAAGACTTCACCGGAGCAACACAGTTAGCAGACAGTTACAGTAAGATAATTATGAATAGTAATGCGAATGCAAAAGAGATTTGGATATCAGCAGGTGGAACGTGGTATAAATTCGCAACTCCATAAACCAATAAACAATATTAAAATGGACACAATAAACACAATTCAAAAGTTTCAATCATACGAAGGAATAAATCCTCTCGATGTGATATACAACTTCATAATCAGTTATATACTGAGTTGGGAAGTGCTTGTAACGATATTAGTATTTTTAAGTGTGATGGAAACAATCAAGTATTTCAGTGAAGGGACAAAGTATGGATTTGAAATGAATAAAAAATTGTATGGTGGATTATCTATGGCACTGATATTAATAATTGATTACGGATACGGTATCTTCAACGGAATAGAAGTATGGAGTTTTAAGTTTTTAGTAATCAAAGCATTTACAATAATGTTCCCGGTGTTTGCATTATATAACATCATCTTAAAACAAATAGCCGAAGGAATCAGAACTCGGTTATATAAAAAGATAGAAGAATTCAAAAACAAATGAGTGGAATTTTAGCTGACATATACGCAAGAGATTGCAGAAGTTTAAAAGTATCGAATAAAAAAGATAAAGATATTCTCGATGCTTATATAGACTATTGTATAAAACTTGCTGAGAACGAAAAGATAAACTCAATGATTTATTACATTTGGGGTAAATGCGAACTATACTACGAAGGACATCAAATCCCGGTTGGAGTATCGAGCAATGCACTATCAGAATGGGTAAAGAACAATTGGAGTAGCAGCAGGATTGATACAACAAAGTTTTGGGTACGTAAATCAAAACGAAATCAGATATTCCACGTTGACAATAAAATCACTGATGTTGTTGACGGATTTATTTCTGAATACTCAAAGGCAGAAAAGACACTGACGGTAGATAATGAAGATGATCCGAAGTATGATAATATTGCAAAGGTAATCAGGAAGTATATTGAGAAGTTGGAAAACAAAACAGATAAGCAGGTATGGACAAACACAAGATTACCTTCGATTGAGAACTTCGCATTATACGGATTGGGATGGGATAAAATTGACTTCAATCATAACATCAATGTTCCGTATGGAGATTTGGAATATGAATCAATACACCCACGAGATATTGACGTGGACCCGAATTGCAGAGAAAAGTATTTCCAGGATGCAAGATTTTTAGTCAGAAGAAGAAGATTAGAAATCAATGAAGCTAAAGAATATGTAAAGAGATTAGGAAAAGACCCTTCTCAGGTTGTACCGGACAATGATTACTACGGAACAAACGATGCAAGGCAAAGACTACGCAACAACAGTATTGATACTCAGATGTTTACAACTTTCTATGAATTCTATTACAGAAAAATATACTCCGATACAAAAACACTATACAAAGAACCGAAGTTAAGAGTTCTCGAAGATACGGAATACAGAGAAGATTCTATTTATTACTTCAATGCAATATATAACAAAGCAATGGGAACACTGCAACATTGGATGAATCCTTATGTTGACAAGAGAAATCACAGGATATGGCAATTCAACTTATTTCCTTACTGCGGTAGAATGAGTAGAGTGAGATTGTACCCGGTCAGTATTGTTGAAAGATTACTAAACTTACAGGATATAATCAATGTAACTTTATCACTCGTTCTTGATAATGGGAGACAAAAGAGTTTAGTAAGACTTTTAATGGATAAAGCACTCATCGAGAGCGAAGGTGGAAAAATAAACAGCAGATTATTTGATGTATTAAGGAACGGTGGAATAGCAGACATTGATGTAAAAGGATTAGGATTAAATGAAAATGTAAGACTAAGTGATTTAATACACGAAGTTAAAATAGCAGATTTACCCCCATCAATTGAAAAGTTTCTTGATATAGCACTTGAAAGCATTAAATCTCAGGGAATAAGAAAAGAAGCATTAATCGGAGATTTACCTGAAGGAAGTGGGAATTTATCCGGGGTCGCAATAGGCAAGTTGCAAAAACAAAACAGACAGATGCTATCCGGTTACGATACTAATATAGAATGGGCAGTAACACAAGAAGGAAACTTCGTTTATAAAGTAATGGCAGAGGAATTCACTGAAGAAGATTACATCAAAATCCAGGACAGGCAGAAAGAC
>JBAZEQ010000002.1:0-6862 GCA_041653855.1 Ignavibacteria bacterium
GTGTTGGTGGATTGCGTTGGTGGGAGGTGTTGTGAATCATGTTGGTGAATTGTTGAGTAAGTGATATATAAAATAAATTTAAAAAAATATTAAATAATATTGATAATATAATATTAAATAAATGGGTAATTTATTAAAAGACAACTTAATTAAACTTTCGAAACTTAATTTCAATCTTTTCAACAAAGATTTTCTTCTTAATTCGGATAAGACCGATGATGAGCTTTTTGCAACGGAACTTATTGCGGAGATATTTAATGAACTTCACAGACTTGGAAAACCTTTTAAAGTATTCGATTCAGGACTTGGAATTTCGATATTTCGTGATAACTCAACACGTACAAGATTCAGTTTTGCTTCGGCTGTAAATGCACTCGGGTTAGGGCTTTCCGACCTCGATGAAGTGAAGTCGCAAATCGCTCACGGAGAAACCGTCCGCGAATCCGCCAATATGATTTCTTTCCTTGCCCAGACGATTGGTATACGCGATGATATGTACCTCGGAGAAGGTAATAAGTATATGCGTGAGGTTTCCGATGCAGTGGAAGAAGGTTTTCAAAAAGGAGTTTTGCATAACAGACCTAGCGTTGTGAATTTGCAATGCGATATAGATCACCCGACGCAAACCCTTGCGGATTTATTGAAACTGAAAGATTATTTCGGCTCGTTCGAAAATCTGAAAGGAAAAAAACTTGCGATAACGTGGGCTTACTCTCCGAGTTACGGCAAGCCGCTTTCCGTTCCGCAGGGAATAATTTCTTTAATGACACGCTTTGGAATGGATGTAACTCTCGCCTATCCCGAAGGTTATGATTTGATTCCTGAAGTAGTAAAGCAGGCAAAAAGTTACAATAAAAATTTCAAAGTTGTAAACTCTATGGAAGAAGCTTTTAAAGATGCCGATGTTGTTTATCCGAAATCCTGGGCACCGTTTTATGTAATGCAGAAAAGAACAGAGCTTTTAAAAAATTCTGATAAAGACGGATTAAAATCACTCGAAAAAGAATGTCTTGCTAATAATGCGAAACATAAAAGCTGGGAATGCGACGATAGGAAAATAAAACTAACAAAAGGCGGAAAAGCCCTGTATATGCACTGTCTGCCGGCTGATATAACTGACGTGAGCTGTAAAGCTGGTGAAGTATCGAAAGATGTATTTGAAAAATATAGAATCCACACGTACAAAGAAGCAAGCTTTAAACCGTTTGTAATTGCGGCAATGATTTTTTTAACACGTATGGAAAACCCATACAATAAATTGGAAGAAATAATAAAATAAAAATATATGTCGAGAATAATAAAAAGTATAAATAAGGAAGTAAGGAAAAAAACAGCAAAACGATGTAAGGAAAGAGGAATTACAATTCCGACTTTTAAGCAATTAAGAAATCCTGAACTTATATCGGAGGAAATAAAATCAAGACTTAAAAATGTCGGTTTGTGGGACGTGAATCCATTGAATCTTTTTCGTATAACGTGGAAGAATAATATTAACACGGGATTGTATGGAGATGTAAACTATTTTGAAATTCCGAAAGAGATTACCGGCGTGAAAGCAAGAATTATTGGAATTGTAGGAAAATATTTTCCGACCGGAGCCCACAAAGTCGGTGCGGCATTTGGTTGCCTTGTACCAAGACTTGTAAGCGGTGAATTTGACCCTGAAGTTCACAAAGCAGTATGGCCCTCCACCGGAAACTATTGCCGCGGCGGGGCATTCGACTGTGCATTGCTTGGTTGTACGCCCATTGCAATTCTTCCGCAGGAAATGTCTAAGGAAAGATTTGATTGGTTAAAAGAAATCGGAGCCGAAGTAATCGCTACTCCGGGATGTGAATCGAACGTAAAAGAAATTTATGATAAATGCTGGGAATTAAAAAACGATTCAAAAAATATTATATTCAATCAATTCGAAGAATTTGGCAATCCAATTTTTCATTACAACGTAACAGGACCGGCAATAGAAGAAGTTTATAAAGAAATAAACGCAAAAAATAATCTGCGTATTTCCGGATATATTTCCGCAACAGGTTCAGCCGGTACGATTGCCGCAGGTGATTATCTGAAAAAATATTATCCGAATTGCAAAGTTATTGCATCGGAAGCAATGCAGTGTCCCACTTTATTTATGAATGGTTTCGGCGGACACAGAATCGAAGGTATCGGCGATAAACATATTCCGTGGGTTCACAATGTAAGGAATACCGATTGTGTTGCCGCAATAGACGATGAAGATTGTATGAGGGTGCTAAGATTGTTTAACGAAAACGAAGGATATACATATTTAAATTCTCAGAAAGTTAATTTAAAAACACTGGAAAACCTGTCTCTACTTGGAATTTCAAGTATAGCAAATCTACTGGCTTCGATTAAAACCGCGAAATATTTCGAAATGAATGAAGACGATATAATATTTACGATTTTTACTGATTCGGAAGAAATGTATAAATCAAGATTGGAAGAATTGAAAACGGAAAAAGGAGAGTATCAAACTATAGATGCAGCAAAAGACCATTCTGCTTCACTGCTTCACCAGAATATAGATTTCTTTAAAGAGTTAACTTATTACGAGCGTAAAGCAATTCATAATTTAAAGTATTACACCTGGGTAGAGCAACAGGGGAAAACTTATGAAGAAATTCTCGAACAATGGAATCCTGATTACTGGACCGATTTGTTTGAAAATGAAATCGGGTATTTCGATGAATTAATTGAGGAATTTAATAATCTTTAATGAATATATCCGCTTTGATATTAGCCGCGGGAAGCGGAAAAAGAATTGGGAAACCAAAGCTGATGCTTGAGTTGGAAGGAAAAAGTTTTTTAAATATCATTACGGAAAAAATTAAAAGTGCGGGAATTAATAATATAATTTGTGTGGTAAGTAAAAGCTCCTGCAAATGGGCAAAAGATAATGTCCCTGAAATTGAATATGCAATAAATCCGAATCCTGAAGACGGTATGATTTCATCCGTATTTTACGGAATGCAAAAGATTAATAAATGCGATGGAGTGATGGTTACGCCGGTTGACCATCCGTTTGTTTATACCGGTACCTATAAATTGATTTTAAACTTAGCAGAACAAAATCCCGGGTGTATAATAAAACCGAAATACAACGGTATATCGGGACATCCTATTGTTATTCCATTTGAAATGAAAAATATAATTTTGCAAAATAAATTTTCCAATGGTCTGGATAGTTTAATAAAAAAATCCGTTCTTGAGCATAGGTATATTGACGTTGAAGATAATGGAGTAATTAAAAATATTAATACAAAAGAAGATTTATAAAACCGATAATATTATGGAAAATATTTTCAATAAAATAACGGAAGCAATAAATAATAATATCCCTTCGTGGTTAGTTACCGTAACGAATGTATCCGGTTCAACTCCTGCATCGGTTGGAATGAAAATGCTTGTTTATTCCGATGGCTCGATTTACGGAACTGTTGGCGGCGGGGAAATCGAAAAAAAAATTATCGATAATATTGTCAACATACATACGGATAAAATAGAAAAATGGAGCTATGATTTAGGTGCAAATTCCAACGGTACCCAATCGACGAATATGGTATGCGGTGGAATTCAGGAAGTACTTATCGAGCCTTTACTGCAGGGGCTTCCGCTCTATATAATAGGTGGCGGACATTGCGGAATGGCTTTGAGCAACCTTGCAAGTAAAACCGGATTTCTCGTTACCGTAATAGATAATCGTGAAGAGTGGGCGAGTAAAACAAAACATCCGAATGCCGTTAATACTATCCGCTGTGATTATAACGAAATTGAAAAACATATTAATTTTTCTAAAGAATGCTTTATTGTAATTATGACTCACGGTCATTTACACGATGCTCTTGTTCTTGAACAACTGATAAATAAGGAATACGAATATCTCGGAATGATGGGAAGTAAAAGGAAAGTTAAAATTGTTCTTGAGGATTTGATTAAAAAGGGAATAGCAGAAGATAAAATTAAAAGTGTGTTTTCTCCGGTAGGGCTTGATTTGTTAACTCATAAACCAGATGAAATTGCAGTCAGCATTGTTGCTCAAATGATTGCAATCAAAAACGGAAAAAACGAAATTGTATTTAATCAAAATCCGTTACTTCTTTAGGAATGAAAAAAAATAATAAAAATTAAATAAAAAATATTATGCAAAGAATAATTCTATGTTGCTTGTTCTTTGTACTTGCTTCCTGTTCAAGTTCGCAAGTGGATGAAAAATGGAGCTCGGTTACATATATGTTCGAAACAGGACCAATACAACCGAAATACCAGTACAATTATAATGTAACTATTAATAACAATGGAGATGGAGGAGTTGTTTGCTTTATAGGTGCAGACCCGTCAAATTCTTCTTTGACGTACGATTTTAAGATTTCAAAAGATAGTTTGAAATATCTAACCGAGGCAATTAAAAAAAGTAAAATACTTGTTGACAATATCGATGAATTGCCCGAGGGAAAACGTCCTATTGGCGGGCATCTTGAGAAGGTTCGTGTAGTAATTGCAAACGATAATCCAAATTTAGACCAGCCACCGAGAGGAAAAGAATCGCCGTATTTTCCAAATGAAAAGTATCGTTTAGGTTTGTATGGTCTTTATGAAACAATTTTATCTTATGTCCCTGAGACTATCTGGGATGATTTTAATGCTAAGAAAGAGGAATATCAGAATAACAGCAAATAACAAATTATTAAGTAATTTTAGGGTAACTCAACAACACAACAGCTTTATAACCTTATAGCTTTATAACTTTCTAACCCAAAGTTTTAATGTTATATGTTCCGTCTTTCTCATCTACTACTTCGTAACCTTTTTCTTTAATAGCTGTACGTAGTTCGTCTGCTAATTTATAATTCTTATTCTTTTTTGCTTCTTTTCTTTTTTCTGCAAGTTCTGAAATCTCAGCAGGAATATTTAAATCTTTTTTCAATGCTTCGATTTTATCGAGGTTTAATCCGAAAATTTTATCGAAAACATTTGTCAGCAATATTTTTTCGGATGGATTCAATTTTTCATCTTTCAGCATTTCCCATGTTAGTGCCAGTCCTTCTCCCGCATTCAGGTCATCATTTATACATCCGGTAAATTTATTTAAATATTCCGTTGTATTATTTATATTAATTGTATCTGTCTCGTTTTTCAATCCTTTGATTTCTGTAATTCTGGATTTTAAATTGTTAAATCCGTTCCTTGCAGCATCGAGATTTTCAAATGAAAATTTTATTTTTTTCCTGTAATGTGTCATCAGGAGGAAATACCTGTAATCCAGCGGTGAATAACCTTTATCTATCAAAGTTTGCAATCGCAGGAATTCTCCGGCAGATTTTGACATCTTTCCTTTTTCTTCGATAAGAAATTCTCCGTGAAGCCAGTAATTTACGAATTTTTTCCCACTGCACGCTTCCGCCTGTGCTATTTCGTTTGTATGGTGAATCGGGATATGGTCAACTCCACCACAATGAATATCGAAAGTTTCACCCAGATATTTCCGGCTCATTGCCGAGCATTCGATATGCCATCCCGGAAAACCCACACCCCACGGGGATTCCCATTCCATCTGTCGTTTTTCGTTTTTAGGAGAAAACTTCCAGAGTGCAAAATCCGTTTTGTTTTTTTTCTCGCTTGAAAATTCTATTCTCTTACCTTCTTCCAGTCCTTCTATGTCGAGCCGTGCAAGTTTACCGTATTCCGGAAATTTACTCGTATCGTAATAAACACCATCACCGGTAGTATAAGTATAGCCTTTCTTTTCGAGGCATCTTATCATATCTATTTGTTCTGTGATGTTATCTGTTGCTTTACAGTAAATTGTTGGTGGAATAATATTTAAAAGCGTTATGTCTTTTTTAAATGCTTCTGCATAAAAATTTGCAATCTCCCAAACTGTCTTACCTTCCCGTGCAGAGCCTTTTTCCATCTTGTCTTCACCTTCGTCATCATCGGATACAAGGTGTCCTACGTCTGTTACGTTCATAACATGCTCTACTTTGTAATCATTATAAAGTAATACTCGCTTCAATATATCTTCAAAAAAATATGCACGCAGATTCCCGATATGAGCGTAATTATAAACCGTCGGTCCACAACAATATACTTTTGCGATGCCGGGTTCTATTGGTATAAACTCTTCTTTTTTTCTGTTTAAAGTGTTAAATAATATCAGTTTTTTCATTTTTCAAATTAAGATTATTTACTTTTAAAAAAAATTCAAAAAAGCGAAAGTTAGAAGTTCGAATTTAGAAGTTAGAAGTATTTAATATAAGTATTTTTGGAAGTTAGATTATTATATGAATCAATATTGCTTTTCTTATTTCCCGTTTACTGCTCTTAATCAGTATGTTCTGTGAAATCAGCTAAATCAGTGATTAGGAAACTTTCTTGATTTTAATTAGTATAAACATTAAGTTTAAAAAAATATAAAACCTACCTATATGGAGAATATAAATAAAAACGGTTATTCTGCTCTTGCCGTGATTTTAGCACTTGGCTTAATCGTCGCCGCATTTATTATTTCAAGTACGTGGAAAAAAGTATCGCGGGGGAACGTAACTATTACGGTTACGGGTTCAGCTACAAAAGATTTAAAGTCCGACCTCGGAATCTGGGAAGGTTCATTTTCAAATGAATCATCGGTATTGACAGATGCTTATTCAAAGCTAAAAGAGAGTAATAAAAAAGTAAAGGATTATTTAGTTTCAAAAGGTTATGCCGAAGATAAAATAAAGTTTTCTGCTATAAGTACCACGACACTTTACGAGAGTAAACAGCAGTCATCTTACGATTATAATTACAGCGGAAAGAGCAGCTCGAGCGGTAAAGTAACCGGTTATAGGTTATCTCAAGGCGTTTC
>JBAZEQ010000002.1:6872-27704 GCA_041653855.1 Ignavibacteria bacterium
AGTCTCCCGATGTTGATAAAATTGATTTACTTTCGAGAGAGGTAACGGAATTGATAAACCAGGGAATCGAAATCAATTCGAATCCTCCACGTTTTCTTTATACAAAAATCGGGGATTTGAAAATCGAAATGATTGGACTTGCAACTCAGGATGCAAAGAGCCGTGCGGAACAAATTGCTCAAACAACAGGTAATAAAATCGGAGAGGTGCGTTCATCTAAAACGGGCGTAATGCAGATAAACGCAAAAAATGATTCACAAGTTTCCGATTACGGAATAAATGACAATTCCTCACTGGAAAAGACGATTACATCTGTAGTGAATATCAGTTTTTCGATAGAGTAAGAGATCAGAAGTCAGAAATCAGTAGTAATGATTTTAATCTTTTACTTTATACTTTATACGGTTCTTAAATCAGTGGAATCTGCCTGCCGTGGCAGGTCATTTTAATCAGTGATAGTAAGGTTCACAAATTTAAAACTATTTCCGTCGAATAATCCTTTATCGCTTAATTTTAATGCAGGAATCACCAGCAGAGCCATAAAGGATAAAGTCATAAAAGGTGCTGAAAGATTTGTGCCGAGTGCTTTTGCAAGCCTGTCTAATTTCAGATATTTTCCTGCTACGAAGTAAGCATCTTCATTCGACATAATACCGGCTACGGGCAAAGGCAGTACTTCAATTTTACCGTTATCAGCAACACTTATTCCGCCTTTGTGTTCTATTATTGCATTTATGGCATCGCACAAATCTTTGTCGTTCGTACCAACAGCAATTATATTATGCGAATCGTGTCCAACACAGGATGCAATTGCACCTTTTTCGAGATTAAAATTTTTTATAAAAGATATTGCGGGTGTAGATTCCCTGTAGCGATTAATCACTGCGAGTTTAAGAATATCGTTAGTTGTGTCTGAAATAATCATACCATTTTCTACTTTAGGATGAACATCTATTTCTTTTGTTATCAATTGTCCATCGAAAGCCTCCATAACCCTTATCGTGTGTCCTTCGTATTTCACTTTAAAATCCTCAACCGACTTCTTCGATGTGTTGAAATTATTTATAGCTTCTTCTTTAACGGATTTAATTAAACTTTTTCCGTTTTCGGCAACAAGTTCTCCGTTAATATAAGTTTTAAGAACATTTATATCTTTTAAATTATCTACGATTATAAAATCCGCAAAATCATTTTTCTGTAAAAGTCCGACATCGAGTTTATAATGATTTACGGCATTTACGCACGAACATTGCAAAACATCGAATAAATCATAACCATATTTTAATGAACGTTTAACAACATCGTTTATATGATTTTCAACAAGGTTATCCGGGTGTTTATCATCACTGCAAAACATTACCGAATCCGTATGTTCGGGGATTAATGAACGGAGTGTCTCGTAATTTTTAGCAGCAGAACCTTCCCTGATTAATATTTTCATTCCGAGATTTAGTTTTTCATACGCTTCATCTATTATATAACACTCGTGGTCTGTAGAAATACCGGCGGATACATATTTTTTTAAATCATCTCCCA
Organism: Ignavibacteria bacterium; assembly: GCA_041653855.1. Taxonomy (GTDB): domain Bacteria; phylum Bacteroidota; class Ignavibacteria; order Tepidaquicellales; family Tepidaquicellaceae; genus FEN-1279. The sequence continues at coordinate 8,409 of JBAZEQ010000002.1, forward strand.
TTAAACCCGGAGCGTGTCCATCAATCGGTTTTCCGAATTTTTTTGCGATTTCAAGTTTACTCAGTACAATAGGGTCTTTAAAAATCACACCGGGAAAATTCATCATTTCGCTTAAGTAATGCAGTTTGTCTTCGGTAAAAAGTTTTTCGATATTTTCAGCTGTAATTTCTGCTCCCGCAGTTTCAAATGCAGTAGCCGGAACACAGGACGAAGCCCCGAAGAAAAACTTAAAAGGAACCTTTTTTCCGTTTTTAATCATATAGCGAACACCTTTTAAGCCCAGCACATTTGCAATTTCGTGCGGGTCGGATACGGTTGCTACAGTTCCGTGAGTAACAGCAATACGGGCGAACTCCGAAGGAATAAGCATAGAGCTTTCTATGTGGATATGTGCATCAATAAAGCCGGGCATAATATAAGTTTTATATTCTGCTGAATCTTCAGTAATGTTTTTTATTTTTCCGTCCGAGACTTCTATTGTACCCGGATAAATTTTCTTTCCGATTGGGTCTACTATATTACCTGATATTTTGAAAGTGTTCATTTTTCTTTTACATTAATTTTAGACTTTTTAATATTTCGTATGTTATAGCTTTAGCTTTTATTCCGCTTGCATCTTTTGGAGCGATTATGTTTGTTGCAAATATGAAAGCGTTATTCTCGTGGGTAATATATCCTACAAACCAGCCCTGAGAATAATTTTCCATATCACCCGAAGAACCGGTTTTTCCTCTTAACACAAATTTATCTGTTTTTTCGAGTGTCATAATATCTTTTACTATGTTAATTGTTCTTTCGGAAAAAGGCAACTCATTTTTGTATAACTTATAAAGAAACTCCACCTGCTCATTTGCGGAAATCTCGATTGAACTCATAAGCCAGAATTTATCGAGTCCGCCGGAAATGTCCATATTACCGTAATTTATTTTCTGCACATATTCTTTCATTTTTTCTTCACCTATTCTTCTTGCCAGTTCCCTGTAATACCACACAACCGAATTTGCAATTGCGGTTTTCAATGTGTGGTCTCGATTCCACGATTCAAAAGGTTGTTTCGTTCCATCCCATTTCAATAAAAAATTTTCGTCCGTTGCAACCCCTGTCTCAAGGGCTATTAAGGAACTCGGAATTTTAAAAGTCGAGCAAGGCGAGAGACGCTTATTACACTGCTCTTCGTTATGCCTGATATAATATTTATTATTTACATCATATAAAACGAATGCTCCCGAATAGCCTTCAAAGTATTTCGAAAAATCCGTTTCGTAGCCGGGTTGTTTGATTTGAGATATTTCGTTTTTTTTATTGCAACCGCTTAATAAAAAAATAGCAACAAAAAAAAAGAATAATAATTTTTTCATAATTTTTTAATTTTACTGACAGCAAGGAGGTTTTTTTTCCCCGCTTTCTTTATTAAACATTTTATTAATCTTTTCGGTTTTCGGACTTATATACGGTATTCCGAGACTTAATCCACGAAGAATAAATAATATTGCTATCAATCCCGCAAAGTATGGAATTGCTCTTGAAAGTTTCTGCCTTACCTGAACATTTATAAAATTTCCTGCAAGTGCAGTTCCAAACATAACAGGAATAGTCCCAAGCCCGAAAAGCGCCATATAAAAAATTCCGCTCGATACTTCACCCGTTACAAGTGCCCCCGCAAGCCCGAGATATACAAATCCGCAGGGAAGGAAGCCGTTCAATATACCTATAAAAAATAACGAGCCTAAAGAACCTTTTTTAAAAAGCGAACTAAAATAAGATTTTATTTTATTTGTAAAATTAATAAAAGAAAGTCTATCCGATATTTTTTGCTTAACGCCTGATGGTAAAATAATGATTAATAAAATTACCACACCCGTAGCAATCGTAACGCCTTGCTGAAATTCTATACTTATGAATGAAAAACTTTTTCCCAGCATTCCGAAAATCAAACCGAAAAAAGAGTAAGTGATTACCCTGCCGAAATTATACAATATTCTTCCGATGTAAAAAGAAAAACTCCTGAATGAGCCTGATGGCAAAGCCAGAGCAATCGGACCGCACATCCCGATGCAGTGCAAACTCCCCAGAAAACCGATTATTAATCCTTCCCAGACGTACAATATCGTTTGAAATATTATTTAAGTTTAAGTTAATAAACTTGATTAAAGAGGTCAACGGAAATATTATGATATTTTTTTATGATATAGTGGGAAAATTTTATTCACAATAGAAATAAATATTAGTTTTATATCAATTTTATATTAATTAAATTTATATATTATTATTATGGAAAAGCTACAATATAACAATAATTTATATTTACAATGGGAAGTTATTGAATCGAATAATCCACAACTAAACAAATATTTGTTGGATTTATCCGAAAAAACAATACTAAATAAAGAAGAAATAGTATATAGAAACAATATATTGGGTCTAAAGGAATTAGAAAAAGCAATAGAATTAAAGATTTTAATTGTTGAAAATAACGTAATTAAATTTGTTAATACAGATGTTTTGTTATATTATTTTGTCAAAACTATATTAAATGATACGTTAATAAAATCTATTGATGATTTAAGCAAAAAACTTGATTTTATTGATAAAGTATTTTATTCTAAAAGAAAAGATGATGAACATGCGAAAGCAATAATGATAATAATTCTAAACAATGAATATAGTTTTAATATATCAAAAAAAATAAGTGATTGTAGAAATGATAAGGAGAAAAATGTTTTTTGGAAAATTATATATCCTTATTCTAAAGCATTGCCATTCTTGAGTGTTGAACCGGAAGATTTAATTTCAGTGTTAAATATGTATATTGAGAATTCTCAAAATTCAATGAATTTTACAGAAATTGAGGAATCATTATCAGAATACGTATTTAATCAATTTGAAAATGGATTAAAGCTGTATGAATATTTGTTGGGTTCCCCAGAAGAAAAAGCTGTATCATTTATACCATTCATTACTTTAGGATTTTCTAAACGAATAGGTTTGGAAAGTTCATTGCATTATGCATTCGATTTAATCAAAAATGAAAATATTGTAATTGCAAAACAAGGTATTTATGCCTGTTCATTATTTAATTATGATTTAGAAGAAAACAAAGAGCATCTTCAAATTACTTTAAATAAGTTTTGTACGATTATTGATGAAGGGAAAATAAATCTTATTCCATCTGTAATAAACGGAATTCGTATTTTAATAAAATACAAAGATGAACTAAAAAAACAAATTGTTAAATTATCGAAAAGCAAAGATCCTGAAATTCAGTTTGAAATATCAAGATTGTTACGAACGCACAAAGATAAATGCAATGAAGAGGAATGGTATTTAGAATCACTTAATAATTTGATTGATATAAACATATTATATAAGGGTACTATTGATAATATTAAATCCGTTTTACATCCCTTAGTTAAGAAAAATCCAATTTATGTCTTTGAGTTTTTTGAAAAATGGATAAATAATCATGATTTTGAAACTAGTGATAGAAACAAAGATACTTTGTCAAAGTTATTTAATTATGTTATTATAGATTTATTAAAAAACAATATTGATTTATTTAATGAGTATATTACAAAATTGTACAACAATGAAAATAGTAAGTATCATACAGTAATTACAAATATTATTCTAGACTTATCACTCCATAGGCATATTGGCTTTAAATTATCAAAGAAGATATTAAATACTTTAAAAATTGAAGATATAAATTTTATAGTTTTAAAGATATTAGGATATGTTTACGACTATAAATTATTATGTCCTTTAGTTTTCTCAGTATTAGAAAAAGATGACATCGATTCAGATGTTTGTGATATAGTACAATCATCATTTGATAATTACATTGCATATAATTATCCCGGCTATTCCGGAGATTTTCTAAATAAAAAAATTAATGAAGGTAATGAAATTGAAATAAAGGTTGCAAAGCAAATACTGAAAAACTTGTCAAAATATCAAGATGCATTAAGAAGTTTACCTCATCTTAAAGAATTTGAAACATCAAATTTCAGAAAAGAAAAGTTTTATAGATTAAGGGCAAAACTTCAATCCGAACAAATGGAAAAAGTTCAAAAAGAAGGTACTTCTTTGTTTAGTTTGATTCGGCATACAATTATGAAGGGTGGAAAATCATCATTTACAAAATTTGAAGGAAAGTTCACAAAAAAATCATATTTGAGTCAAATCAAAACTAGTTATGAGGTTCCGATGGCAGAACTATTAGACCCAATTTATCAATCATTTTTTAGGTATCAATGTAGAACATTAAAAAAACGTCAATGAGATTAGTAATTCTTGAATATTTATCTATGCTTAAAGAATCTAAAGAATTAGATTCTTTACTTGTTATTTTATTACAGTCAATGGATATTGAAGTAATTAGCAAGCCCGTTATAGGTGGTAGGCAGTTTGGTGTTGATGTTGCAGCGGTTGGAAAAGATTCTGAAGATGGTGTTAAAAAGTTATTTCTTTTTGTTGTTAAGCAAGGAAATATAAATCGAAGTAACTGGGATAATAAACCTCAAGACACAAGGCAATCAATAGACGAGATTCTTGATGTTTATCTTACATCACATATCGAAAAAAAATATTCAAAATTGCCAGTTTCAATAATCTTATGTTTTAACGGAAATATGGAACAAACTGTACAAGCTAACTGGACTGGTTTTGTAAAAAAACGAAATAGTAAAAAAAGAAAATTAACTATATCATCTTGGGATATTGATAAACTTTCTTCGTACATTATAGAAAATTTAATGAAGGAGTTTTTATTTCCTGAAGAAATTCAAAAAGAAATAAGAAAAACCTTAGCTTTAATAGATTTAAATGAATATGATTTATCGAATTTCTATAATATAATTACTAAGATTCTTTCAGTAAGTAATAAGACTTTGAAAAATGATTTAAAGTCATTAAGATTGTTGAATTTATGTATTAACTTAGTTTATAAATGGGCTGAAGAAAGTGGCAATTTAAAGCCGGCTTTAATTGCTTCCGAAAGGTTAATTTTAAAAGTTTTTTCTTGGATGAATAAAAAAGGATATTTAAAAGACAAAAAGATATTAAAAGAATTTCAAAATATCCACATTTCATATACAAAAATATCAAGTGGTTATTTTATAAAGATACGAAATCATTGTTATGTACAAGATGCATTATTCTCATATGGTGGGGGTGCCGAAGAAATTGAATATCCGCTAATTACATTTGAACAAATTGGTATTATTGCTACAATTGGATTGAATTATCTAAATTTTTACAATCTTACACAAGACAAAAGGTTTCTAAGGTCAGCAATTAATGTATCCAACGGATTATTCGGTTTAATTATTAATAATAAATCAAGCTATAGTGCCTTATATGATGGACATATCATTGATATTACTTTAGGCCTCTTATTGTTTTATCATACAAAGCGATTTAAAGAAGCGACTCATTGGATAGAAGAAATCTTTATTTATTTAAGCAATTCTTATGTTCTACGTAAGCGATTTCCAATTTTATCAGATTCTTATGATGAATTAATTTTTATCGAAACAGGTTATTCAAAATGTAAAATGGAATCGTCCACTTTAATCCCGATTTCAGCTGAATGGTCAATAATATTGAAGAATCATCATTTATATAATTTTATAAAAGAGCAAGTAAACGCTAACTTCAAAGATATTGATATGCAAATATGGTATCCGGAAGATGATGTGGAATCATATTTGTTTGATGATAATGTTCTTAATAACTGTGGTACTATGAGAACAAGTATTAAATTTCCCGAGAAATATGATGATTTCGTATTGCAAACAAAGGAAGAAATTGAGGTTGAAATAGATTATAATAATTTACAAATTAATAAAAGTAATTATCCTATTTTAGGGTTAGTTGCAAGTAGACATTATAGATCGCAAATACTTCCTTATTTTTGGAGAAAGTTAATTTCTGTTGAAAAATAATTATTTTATCAAAATCATTCTCTTTACATCGGAAAAATTATGTAGTAAGTTTATAAAAATATACTCCGCTCGATAATTGGTTATTTGAAAACTGGTTAATGGAAAATTGTGTTATATAACTTCCGGCTTTTAATTTTTCGTTAACAAGTGTTGCAATTTCTCTCCCAAGAATATCATAAACCTTAAGAACGACTAAACCATTTTCAGGTATTTGAAATTTTATATTTGTTGTCGGATTAAACGGGTTCGGGTAATTTTGATTGAGGGTGTATTCTTCGGGAATAATATTTTCATTCTTTTTTACAGCTAAAATAGAATTCATTACAAATGTAATATTTGGTCTTAATGTTTGAGCAGAACCCTCATTCAAATCCGTACAGCCGCTTCCACTTGTCAAATCCTGTGATTGGTGCCACACCATATTGTTTATTTGAGTTGCATAAACGGAAGAATTAATGTTAAAAGAACTGTTATCATAACATATTTCTATAAGCAGGTTACTCGTTCCATCCCAGATGAAAGGGGTATGAATTATTAAATATCTCCACCCGGTTCCATCTACAGTATAATTATAAGAATTTACATTTGTCCATCCACTCGAAGTAAAGCCGGTAACCGAAGTTTGCGTAGTGTTTTTTATTCTTAAATTAAAATTAGTCATTGTTTGTGGAGATGCGGAAGTAACATTAAACGCAATTCCCATTATTCTTGATACTCCGCCTCCATTTGCTATTAATTCGGAAGCCGTATATAAAATATCCGTTCTTGAATCTGTAAGGTAAGTTCTAAAAGGGTATGGAACTACGGATGTTCCATTTCCAATTTTTAATTCATAAAATTGCCAGATTAAAAATTTGTTTAAACTTGTAGAATCTAAATTGTGATTAGTAGAATTATCCTGTGCAAAAATTCTATAAAAGATTGAATCGAGAGGTTCTACCTGGGATTGTGAAGAATTGAAAATCCCTTGGTAATAATCATCAGTTACCAAATTTAGTTTAAACCTGTTATATCCGTTTGATGGTGAATTTTTATACCAAACAATCCATGCTGAATCTACACCTGTATTATCAGTAATTTTTGCAAGTACTGTATCGGGCCATTGACTTTTTGGACAACCCGGAAAAGGAGTAAAGAAAAATTGTGGTCTTTCCGTATCTGCACCTGTTTTAAATGTGAAGTATGTTGTTGGTGCATTATCCGGCAATGTAGATACTCTTCCCGAGACGTCCTTTGCTTTTATATAATAATTATATATTGCTGCCGAACTATTTCCCGGAATACTTTGTGACCAGTTATTTCCGCCTGTGTTTGTCATTACAATGCTGTCAGTTATAGAGCCTCTTCCCCATAGTATTTTTACTTCTCCCGAAGCTAAATCCGTTCCAAATGTATTAATAGTAGTATTAACCGAATATGGTCCTGTTAAATTTTCCGTGTCTTTTAACTTGTTATGTGATATATATGGTTTTAAAATCACTGTTGACGTGTAAATTTGTGCAGGTCCGTTTCTGTTATCTGTCCAGAAAGGGTAAAAAACGTCATTTATTCCGGTAATACTATTATAATCGGAATAATATCCGTCCGAGTATCCCGAGAGTGGTATAGGTCTTTGAGGGACATCACTAACCCGCATATTAAAAAAAGAAGTTCCGGCATCGGTAGATACTGCCATATATGTATGACAGGAATCTGCATAAATAAAATCTCTCGTATCGTAAAATATAACAGCAATTTTTCCATTTGATTGGTCAACAGATATTCGGGGAAGGAATTGTAGTTTTCCGTTATTTATTGGGTCACTATTTACTTTGACCGGATTGCTCCAGCTTCCCCCGTTGTTTGCTGAATACGAAAAACAAATATCCGCATCACTTCCGGCAGGAGTTAAATTTTTCTGAGCCCAGCAAATATAAATATATCCGTTAAATGCTCCGCCGCTTTTATCGACTGCCATAGAAGGAAATGAATGCGAGCGTATTCCTGTATTTAAAATCGTTCCTTTTATACCGTTTATGGTTAAAATATTTGTAGGAGCAGACCAGCTTGAACCTCCGTTTACCGATTTCGAAAATGCAATGTGGTCTTCCAGATTACTTGTAGTATTTGGAGTTGCCCAAACACAATATACTTCTCCGCTCGGTCCCACTTGCAGGTTACATCCCTGCTCATAATGATTTGCTGTTGGTTGACCAATTTGAATAGAGGTGTTGTACGTGGCTCCGCCATCTGCCGAATAGGAGAAAAATATTGTCGGTTGTGTTACATCGAAATTTGACCACGCAGTATAAATCCTCCCATAATAAGGACTCGTTGCATTTATATCTACGGCGTTACTTGGCATATCGTAATTATTCGTTGATGGTACAATTACTCTTCCCATCCAGCTATTCCCGTAATTATTTGAACGATCTGATACTATGAAATTGTCGATGTAATTAAAATGAATCCTGCTATTGTTTCCATATATACAGGATGGTTTAGAAGAAAAAAACCAAGAACCGGGAAGTATATCTCCCCCGGTCCAGCTAATACCCCCATTTATACTGTAGTAATATCCCATCCCGTTATCGGTATTGGCACCCGCAAAAATTTTTGTCGGGTCTGTAGGTAAAATAGTCGCAGAAACGGTAGATTGATTAAAACCCGATGAAAGTATTCTCACATTCGTAAACGATGTAGTAACGTAATCTTTGTAGTTATATGTGAAAAAACCTATCTGATTTTGGGAATTATTATTGCTATTCTGATTTATGATAAACGGTTTGAAATTGTTGGGTTTTACTGTCATTTTTTGTTGAGAGAAAACCGTAGATGCCATCAAACCGGAGATGACGATAAAAACGTATAAATTTTTTAATTTCATATTTTTATTTGCTACCTAATAATTGAAATAATATAATTTTTATAGCCTATACAAAAAAGCCAAAATATTATTAAACATTTTTTTTTACGCGGCTAATAATATCCGATATTACTTTTTCTAAATGTTCATTTGTACCTTTAAACGGGTGTCCTGCTCCAAATGTATGCCCTGTGTTTTCGTATAATATAAGTTTTGTTTTTGATTTATCCGATAATTCATATAAGGTTTCAGCATCGGAATAGTCGACTGCGAGGTCCTGTTTTCCGTGAATTATCAGGGTCGGAACTGAAATTCTTTTCATTGCTTGCTGTATATTCAGTCTATCGGCATTTTTTTCTAAATCTTCAATCAGGGTATAATTCATTCTCATCAGTTGCTTAGTTCTTGTATTTAAAACTTCAAGATAGCCTTCATCTTTCCATCTTTTCTTTCTTTCGTCTGTATACCTGTTGAATTCCGAAACCGAAGCAAGAGCTATAAGATTTTTTATTCTGTTGTCTTCCGATGTTTTAAGTATTGCAATTCCCCCGCCTCTCGAATGTCCTGCAAGCGTAATATTATCAGGGTCAAAATTGAAGGAGCTTATATTTTCGAAAAGATAATTTATTATTGATTCCAAATCATCGAGCTCTTTTGAAAAAGTATTCTGTGCAAATAAATCCAGCCTTGTAAAGTCTACCGGGTTATCCAATGAATTATCCAGTCCATTAAAAGAAAAATTGAAACTCACTGTAAAAATGTTTTCATTGGATATTTTATCCAGCATATAAGGAAAACTTCCCCAGTCTTTAAAACCTTTGAAACCGTGGCAAAAAATTAAAGCGGGAATTTTATGATTGATTTTTTCGGGAAATCTGAAATCCGCAGAAATCACATCTCCTGAATTGTTTTTGATTTTAATATTTCTTAACATTTTTTATTTTATTATCGAAATCTTTCCACCGGTAGTTGTGCATTTAATGATGTTTCCACCGCCGTTTATAATTCCTTTTAAAGTTTGTCCCGAATAATCTTTGTTTACAAGAACGGAAAAATCTGTTTTAATTTCACCCGCTGTTGAAGTAGCATCGAGCTGTGCTTTAAAAGTTTCCGGTAATATTACTTTTATATCACCTCCTGTATTTTTTAAGGTCATTCCCATATTATTTCCTGCATATTTTATCTTAATGTCTCCACCTGAAGTCTCTGCTTTTATTTCTCCATCTGCCCCCTCTAAACTGATATTCCCCCCCGAAGTAATTGCAGTTACGTTTCCTTTAAACGTTGAAATTTTGATGCTCCCGCCGGTTGATTTCAAATCGGATTCACCTGAAATCTCTGAAACGTATATGTCTCCTCCTGTAGATTCAAGCTTGATATTACCTGTAAGGGCGCCGAGTTTTATTTCTCCTCCACTGGTTTTTATTTCTGCATTAAAATATTTTGGGACGTATATTTCAATTCTTAATTCTATTCCGGGTTTGTTTGTTTCTCCTTTTAAACTTGTTGTTACGGAGATATTCCCGTCTTTATTGTCGAGAATGTAATCGACAGATTTTAAGGCTTCCTGGTTTCCCCTGATTAAAACGTTTACGGCGGCTTTTTCCCATGTTTTTACGGTAACGTTTCCGTTAAAAGTCTTTATATCGACGTTTTTAAAATTGGATGATTCGAATGTCTGCTCGATTAATGTGAATTCATCTGCGAGAATAATATTAGAAAATGAAAAAAAGAAAAATAAGATAAAAATTTTTTTCAAGTTGCTGATTTTCATTGAGAACTCCTTTTTGTTATTTTAAATTTTTATTATAAATTATTTTGCTTTCTTCTTTGCTTCTTCGTAAATTCTTTGATGGACCGGGTCAATTATCATGAGCTGGTCATAGATTCTTCTATCTCCGTAATTTAAAAAGATATCTGCAATCTCTGCATTTTTTGCGTCGAAAAATAAATCGATATTGTATGCTTTTACTTCTTTCTTTTTGATATTTCCCATTTTTGTTAGAGCATTTAAAATTATTTTGTAAGAGTTTTTTGAGTATCCTAAAGAATCCAGACCAAACCAGTGATATTCGAAAAAACCGTTTCTGAAATCTTCATATCTCGGGTTCAATAACTCCTGTGCAAGCTGTAATCTCGATGGCTTTGAACCGCCACCCGTTTCTGTCCATCCGTTTCTGTCTGAAATCGGTTTATTACAGATATCTAGAGCTTTTTGGAAATACACACTTTTATTCTTTGAGTCATCTTTCGGGAAAAAGGAATCCTGGTCAAATCCTAACATCATATAAGCGTAGTAATCGAGTAAACTTAACAATGGGTCGAATCTTAAATCATTTTTTATAAACTGCATAGATTTGGTATAAGTAAACGCACATCTTTCATCGAGAATTTTAAAAAGCGTTGTATATTTCGGGTTTTGTTTTTTGTCGAATTTATCTATAATCCTTTGACTCGATACAAGCATCTGAACATCATAATTATCTCCGCTTGCTCCCTTGAAATTAAACTGAATGACGGCTTTTATCTTATACATATCTGAACCCGGCATATTGGATTCGTTAAAGTAACTGTTGTCATAAAACTTATTTCTGTTAAAATAATCTTCCACATTTTGCTTAAATGTACTAACCCTGTCTTTTGCATCGACGGATAGTGCATCTACACTCACAATAACCTGAATATCGAAATCCTGAGCCTTCAAAAATACAGTCAGACCCAGAAAAATTACTAAAAATAATTTAAATGCAATTCTATAATTCATTTTGATACTGTTTTATTTATTTCTAATTTAATTTTGAATACTTATTTTAAATAATCAATTCAATATTGCGTGAATTATTATTTTTTATATAATCGCTTTTTTTTGGGTTTTGTTGCAATTATTGTCTTTTTTTCGATAAAAACGGGAAAAGCACAATTTGAAAACACTGATTTAGGCGCAAGAGCAGTTGGGTTGAATGGTGCGTTTACTTCGCTTTCGGATAATTCACTTGCTATTTTTTATAATCCGGCAGGGCTTGGGCAATTAAAATACAGGGATTTTTCTGTTTTCTATAATCCCGCCCCGTTTGGATTAACTGAATTATCTACTGCGGCTTTTACTTATGCAGAACCTTTAAAATACGGTTCAATAGGAGCAGGACTTCGAACTTATGGTTTTGATTTGTATAAAGAAACAACTATTTTGTTGTCTTATGGAAATAGTTTTAAGAACAAATTGTTTTATGGTGCGAATTTTAATTTTTATCATCTGAATATACAGAATTATGGTTCGGCTTCTGCGATTGGATTGGATGTCGGGGCTATGGCATATATTAATAAATATCTCAGGTGGGGATTTTTTGGTAAGAATATTACAGGCTCTACTATAGGAACATCGAAAGAAAAAATTGCACAGGTTTATAGAACAGGAATGAATTATAAACCCTTAAATGAAGTAAGTCTGTTACTTGAAATTGAAAAAGATGTAAAATATCCCGTGTCGGTTCGGGCTGGTTTTGAATATTCGTTGCTTGATTATGTAGATTTAAGGGCAGGTGTAGGAAGTGAGCCGACATCCTTTACTGGTGGAATGGGTTTTAATTATAAAATTTTCCAGCTCGATTATGCTATATATAAATCGCAGGATTTGGGAATAACACACCAGGGGTCTTTGACTGTTAATTTTGGCGGGAGCAAAGCAAGAACGGAAACTAAAGAGCAACTTAGAAAAGCATTCGAGGAAAAATGATTGTTTAGAATTATTAGATTTATTAAATATAGATTTTTGTTATAAATAAATAAGATTAAAAAAAGAATGAAATATTTAGTTATTGGTGAACCCTGTGTGGACTTGATACACAAAAATGACGGTGAAGTAGTTTACAGTTACGGCGGGATATTATATTCGGTTATATCGCTCGCAGTGCTTGCAGGTAAAGAGGATATAATTTATCCTGTAATGAATCTTGGAAGTGATGAGTTCGAAAATATCACTAATATTTTAAGAAAATATCCAAATATAAAACTCGATGGGATTTATAAAGTTTCCCGCCCGACAAGGAAAGTGAATTTATATTACAATATGTATAATTCCGGTAATTCCGCAAGGATGGAAACTTCAACCGAACCTGCAAATACAATTGGTTACGAATCCGTAGAAAAGTTTTTGCCTGAAGCAGATGCTGTTTTGATTAATATGATATCGGGTGTTGATATTGCACTCGATACTTTGAAAAATATACGAAAAAATTTCAACGGATTTATGCATATAGATATTCACAATCTTGTTATGAAAACAAATCCTGATGGAACAAGGGAACATACAAACCTCGAAAGATGGAGAGAGTGGTGTTCTAATACCGATACTATACAAATGAATGAATTTGAAATTACTACACTTTCGAGAACTATAAAAAACGAATATGAAGTTGCAGAGGAAATATTGATTAATCTGAATAATAATGTTAAAGCAGTTATTGTAACTCGCGGTAAAAACGGGGTAAGCGGGTTTACAAAAAAAGAAAAAACTTTTAGCGGACAGACTTTCTATGACCTCGATAAAGATTATGTGGCTGCGGTCGAAAATCCTCACTTTAAAGACAGCACGGGGTGCGGTGATGTTTTTGCGGCTTCGTTTTTACTCGATTTTTCAAAAAAAAGAGACTTCAAAAAGAGTCTTCATTACTCTACACGAATTGCTTCTTTCAATACTTCACTTGAAGGTATTGAAGAACTATATAAACTAAAATAATTTGGCAAATAGAATTTTAATAACAGGTGCAAACGGACTTCTCGGACAGGCGGTAATGCATATATTTACACGCGAATCCGACTTTGAGCTTATTCAGAGTTCGGTCGAGGATAAAGCTTTTGTTGGATTTGGTTCGGAGTATATAAAACTCGATATTACGAATAAAGACGAAGTTAAAAACGCAGTAAGAAAGTATCAACCCAATGTAATCTTAAATTGTGCAGCTTTTACCGATGTGGATAAATGCGAAACCGAACGGGAACAATGCTGGAAGTTAAATGTTGATGCAGTTAAAAACCTGATAATCGCCTCCAGGATTAATGACGCAAAGATAATTCACTATTCCACGGATTATGTTTTTGACGGTAAGTATGGACCTTATGACGAGAAGGCTACGCCAAATCCAATTTCGTTTTACGGCAGGTCAAAACTTGCAAGCGAAAATGCTCTCACGACAAGCGGGGTGGATTTTGCAATTATCAGAACAATGGTTTTGTACGGACTTGGGGTAAACGTTAAACCGAACTTTGCTCTCTGGATGATTAATAAATTGAAAGATAAAGAACCGATTAATATTGTCGATGATATGATTGGTAACAGCACAATATCGGATGACCTTGCATTTGGTTCTTTGAAGTTAATAGAAAAAAAATGCAGAGGAATTTATAATATAGCTGGAAGGGATATAGAAACGAGATACGAATTCGCAATGAAGCTGTGTGATGTATTTATGTATGATAAAAATATTGTAAAAAAAATTAAAACTAAAGATTTAAATCAGCCTGCTCCCAGACCCCTGAACTCCGGTCTGATAACACTGAAAACTGAATCTGAACTTGGCTTTAAACCGATGGATACAGTTGAAGCATTGAGATATTTGAAATATCAATTGGGTTACTGATTTTAGCCACAGATTCACAGATTTTAAAAAACAATATGGAAAAGTATTCAAAAGATAATTATCCATTACAAGAAGAAACCTTTCAGATTATAGGAATATGTATGGAAATACACAGAATCCTTGGCAAGGGTTTGCTGGAAATTGTTTATAAAGATGCATTAGAATATGAATTAAAAAATAAGAATATCTTATATGAAAGAGAAAAAAAATATGATATTCAGTATAAAGAAATAATTTTGTCCCATAATTTTTATGCAGATTTTGTTATTATGGATAAAATTATTGTTGAAATAAAAGCACAGAAAAATTTAGCTGAAGAGCATTTTAATCAAGTATTAAATTATTTAGCAATATCAAAGTGTAAAGTAGGCTTAATAATTAACTTTGGTGAATCATCATTAAAATATAAAAGAGTCATTTTATGATTTATGGATTTTAATCTGTGAATCTGTGGCTAAAAACTTAATAAATTATGTTAGATATAAAATTAATTCGCGAAAATCCCGACTACGTCAGGGAAAAACTAAAAGAAAGAAACGAAGATAATTCTGTAATTTTAAAGTTACAGGAGATAGACAAAAAACGTTTAGCGATAATTAAAAAAGCGGAGATACTAAAAGAAACAAGGAATAAAGTTTCCGATGAAATAGGTATTATGAAAAGAAACAAAGAAAATGCCGATGTTAAAATTGCAGAAATGAAAAAAGTTTCGGACGAAATAAAAGTATTAGATGAAGAACTCCGCAAAGTCGATGAAGAACTCGAAAAAGAACTCTACTACATTCCGGCTCTTCCCGACGATAAAGTTCCTTTCGGTAAATCCGCCGATGATAATGTAGAAAAAATTGTATCGGGTGAAAAATTAAAATTTGATTTTAAAGTAAAAGACCACGTTGAACTTGGCAAAATGCTCGATATACTTGACTTTGAGCGAGGTACAAAAATTTCGGGAAGCGGGTTTCCGCTTTACAAAGGAAAAGGTGCAACACTCGAAAGAGCGTTAATAAATTTTATGCTCGATACACATATTGCAAACGGATATAAAGAAGTTATGACCCCCGTTCTTGTGAATCGTGCCTCTATGGAAGCGGCGGAGAAAGTTCCAAAATTCGAGGAAGATATGTATCGCACTGACCCGGATGATTTATTTGCAATTCCTACAGCCGAAGTTCCTATAATAAATATTCATCGCGATGAAATTTTCAAGCAAGATGAACTCCCGCTTAAATACTGCGGATTCACGAATTGCTTTCGCCGTGAAGCCGGAAGTTACGGAAAAGATACAAAAGGATTTTTGAGAGTTCACCAGTTTAATAAAGTTGAGTTAGTGAATTTCTGCCTGCCCGAAAATTCTTATGAAGAAATGGAAAAGATGGTTCTTGACGCAAGAAGGATTCTCGACGGTTTAAAAGTTCATTACAGAATCATAGAACTCTGCACGGGTGATATGGGTTTCTCTGCAAGTAAATGTTATGATATAGAAGTGTGGTCTTATGCGGAAGATAAATGGCTGGAAGCATCATCGGTAAGCAATTGCACCGACTTCCAATCCCGCAGGGCAAAAATAAGGTATAAGAAAATACTCGAAGGTGGAAAAACAAAAACAGAACTCGTGCATATCCTAAACGGTTCCGGGCTTGCAACCTCTCGTCTGATGGTTTCATTACTGGAATCCAACCAGACAAAGGATGGACATATTGTTGTACCGGAAGTTCTTCGCAAATACACAGGGTTTGATTTGATATAAAAATTCTGAATTATGAATGTTGTCCCGACAAGACGGGATGCAAAGAACACAAATTATGAATGCTGTTCCGAAAAGTCGGGATGCAAAGAACACAAATTGTAAATGCTGTTCCGAAAAGTCGGGATGCAAAGAACACAAATTGTAAATGTTTAATTTTTAAATTTTAATTTATAAACAGCTCTTTTTGAATAGCCACGACCTTTAGGTCGTGGAGTAAAAATAATCAATATTCCGGCTTTAGCCGATAAATTAATGGCTAAAGCCATTTTGTTATAAATAAATTTTCCACGAGTTAAAACTCGTGGTTACTGAAAAAGAAATCTTAAAATTATTGATTTAAACTCCGCAGGGGTGAAATGTATATTCTAAAAATTTTACTCGAACTTCTTCTTTGCCAGCACTACTGCACCTATAACAGCGGCAGTCAGTAATATTCCGGTAATGATAACAGGGAAGGAATAAGTCGTAAATAATTCTTTGCCGAGGAATTCCGCTTTTCCTATATTCTCTGCATTTGAATTAAGTTCTTTATATTTTGTCTCAAAACCAAAATAGAATGTCAAAGACATTATACCAAGTAATGCAATCGAGAACAAAACAGCGGAAATTTTTGTATATGTAAAGTTTTCGGAAATTTTTCGCTCTTCTTTTAGATTCAAAAGCATAATTACAAAAACGAATAAAACCATTATTGCTCCCATATAAACAAGTATCTGTATTATAGCTATGAATTGTGCTTTTAATAATAAATAAATTCCAGACACCATAAAAAAATTCAGAACAAGGAATAATGCACTCGAAACCGGGCTTCTGCGTGTAATCATCATTATAGCTGAAAATACTGCTGTTACACTGAATATAATTAAAAGTATAGATTCTAAGTTAAAGTTCATAGTTCTGCTAATATTTTTTTGAGCAATGAAACGTTTCCATTTAAATATAAGTTATAAAAATTAAACTTTTAACTCTATTTAAAGTCCCACTTTTGACTTTAGAGTTAGTTCAATTAATTATATTTTTGAATGTGAAAAATTTTTCTCTGATATTAACAATTTTTATAGTATTAACGTTTACGGGTATCCGCTCACAAAGTCAGCAGGATTCCATAAACGCCATACAGTTTTTTGTCGATGGTAAAACCGAAGAGTTGAAAGGTAACCCAATTGCCGCTCTTGAAAATTATAAAACGGCATTGAAGTTATACAAATCACCGGGAATTTTTTATGCAATATCGGATATATATTCACAGCAGGGAAAAATGCAGGAAGCCTTGATTGAAATTAATAATGCTCTTAAACTCTCACCTAACGAAATAGAATACCTCGAGCATAAAGCAAGATTATATTACACAATGGATAATCTTAATAAAGCCGCAGAAATTTATGATAATATTCTCGAAATTGATTCGAACTACAATCCCGGGCTTTACAGTCTTGCACGTATTTACGAAGAATTAAAACTGCCATCTAAAGCAATTGTTGTTTATGAAAAGCTTACCGATAAAGTCGGGTTCGATATGGAGATTTTAAGAAGAATGTATGATATATATTCGGGATTTAAAGATTACGAAAAATGCCTTGAAGTTATTCAGTATGCTCTGAAGTTAGACCCGTATAATTCCACTTTCCTTCAACAGCTTGGAGTGCTTTATGTTATGCTAAATAGGGATTATGAAGCAAAAGAAGTGTTTGAAAAGTTTTACTTACTTAATCCTGATAACAAGAATATACAATCCGAACTTGTAAAACTTTATTTCAAAGGAAATGAGACAGAAAGAGGATTCCATAATTTTGCAAAATTGCTTGGAAAAGATACTCTGAAATTTGAAGAGAAAGTTCAAATCGGTGAATTGTATTTTAATTTGATTTCGCAGGATGAATCAGCGATAGAAATAACAAAAAACATTTTTAAAAACCTGAATGAAAATTATCCAAACGAATGGATTTCTTATTATTACCTTGCGGAACTGGATATATCCGGGAATAATATTTCTGCCGGTGTAAATAAGCTTCAGCGGGCGCTTGAACTTGCTGATACAGTTAAAGAGGCATATATTCAGATTGGATATACGTTATTCAGAATTGGAAAAAATGATGAATCGAACGATATACTCTCCAAAGGGTTATCTCTCTATCCCGAAGATTTCAGAATGAATTATTTTTTCGGTTTGACCCTTCAGCGTAAAGGAAGGGAATCGGATGCGGTAGAATATTTTGTTAAAGCTCTAACGATTTCACCGGATGAGCTTTCCGTTATGACGACACTTGCTCTTGCGTATAACGGTTTGAAAAAATACGAAAAAGCCGATGATATTTACGAGCGGGCATTAAAACTCGACCCGTACAACGTTTTGGTTTTGAATAACTATGCATATAATCTAGCCGAGCGGGGAGTGAATCTGGATAAAGCATATGCGATGGCAAAAGTTGCAATAGAAAGAGAACCTAACAGTGCCTCGTATCTGGATACATTCGGTTGGGTTTGTTATAAAATGGGGAAATATCAGGAAGCAAAAAATTATATCGAGAAAGCTGTTACCATAAGCGGCTCGAGTGCCGTGCTGATGGAGCATCTTGGAGATGTATATGATGCACTTAAAGATTACAAAAACGCAAAAAAATACTGGGAGAAAGCACTTGAAATGAATCCCAATAATCAAAATTTAAAAGAAAAACTAAAATTTCTTAATTAAATATATTATACTTATGTCAGACACACATAATCACTACAAGGTTTTAATCATTGGTTCAGGTCCTGCAGGATTTACTGCGGGAATTTATGCGGCACGTGCCAATCTCGACCCCGTAATCTTCGAAGGTTCACAACCCGGTGGACAGCTTATGATTACAACCGATATAGAAAACTATCCCGGTTTCGAGCACGGCATTTCAGGTCCTGTTTTAATGGATACAATGAGAAAACAGGCGCAGAGAGTTGGTGCCTCAACAGTTTACAAAACAATAATTAAAGTTGATTTTTCGAAAAAACCATTTGAAGTTTTTTCCGACGATAATGCCAAATACACGGCTGATTCGGTAATCATAGCTACAGGAGCATCTGCAAGGTATCTTGGTTTACCTTCCGAAAAGCATTATATGGGTTCGGGAGTTTCTGCCTGTGCTA
>JBAZEQ010000003.1:0-26084 GCA_041653855.1 Ignavibacteria bacterium
CGAATGCGTAAGAATCGTAATGCTCTTTCGGGATGAGCAGAGTCATACCCTTTGTATTCGGAAAAATATCCAGAATACCTATAAAATCCTCATCCTCATAGACCTTATAAGACGGGATTTCACCCGCTATTATTTTGCAAAAAATGCAGTCTTCTTTTTTCATAATCTTTAAAACCTTAAAAATAACATATTTAAAAATCAGATTCAGTGGGAAAAAGGTTTTAATTATTCTTTCTCAATTTTATTAAAAATCCATATTTGCTATATTAAATGTTTATAGGTAAATTATAAAATGAAATTAGACGCATTATTTATAGGTTCTCATCCCGATGATATCGAGCTAATCTGCGGAGGCACGGTATGCAAACTTGTTAAATCAGAAAAAAAAGTTGGTATATTGGATTTAACAAAAGGTGAACTTAGCACGCGGGGAAATCTTGCTCAAAGGAAAAAGGAAACCGAAAAGGCAACTAAAGTTCTCGGAGTGGAAGTCAGAAAAAATCTCGGACTTAAAGACGGCGACATACAAAATAATTATGCAAATAGGTTAAAGTTAATAAAAATCATTCGTGAATATCACCCTGAAATAGTTTTTGCTCCGTATCCGTCCGATAGGCATCCCGACCATATTAATGCAAGTAATTTTATTCGTGAATCTGTTTTTTATTCAGGATTAAGGAAAATTGTTACGGGAAAACTTTCCGCTTTCAGACCGAAAAATGTTTTTTATTACAGGCACGCATATGACATTCCTATTAGTTTTATTTTGGATGTAAGTGAAGTGTTCGATAAAAAGATTGAAGCAATAAAATGTTACGGAACTCAATTTTATAATCCTAAAATTAAAAACGAACCTGAAACTTATATAAGCAATAAAAGATTTTTAGATGATATAATTTCTCGTGCAAAGTTTTTCGGATTCAAGATTGGTGTGGAATACGGTGAACCGTTCTTTTGTTACGACCATTTGAAATTGGATGTTGATTCGATTTTTTCTGTTTAAATAGATAGCTTAAAAAATAAAAATATGATAGACATAAGTAAACGAAAAGTTCTCTCATTCGACCTCGAAGTCGCCGCATTCGATTTCGATTCCTACGACGAAGAGACTCAGACTTATTTAACCAAGTTTGCAAAGGATGAAGAGGAAAAAAAGCAGGCAATTGAAAATCTTGTATTCAATCCCTTTACGTCACAGCTTGTTGCAATCGGGATGCTGGATTTAAATAAAGATAAAGGATGCGTACTGGTGAATTCAGGAGAAGAGACAGAGATTCAATCGGAAAATGAAAAAATAAATTATATTTGTAAAAACGAAAAAGAAATTCTCGAACTTTTCTGGAAGATAATTAAAGAAAATGGTTATAATTTATTTATAACCTTCAACGGACGTGAGTTCGATTGTCCGTTTATTATGCTAAGGTCTTTTCTGCTTGGTATAGAGCCGTCTAAGAATTTAATGGCAGGAAGTGATTTTAATTTCAGAGAATACCATATCGATATGTTAAAAGAATTAACTTTTAACCGCCATTCACCAACGGGAGCAAGAAGAAAATTTTCGCTGGATTTCTATTGCAAGCAGCTCGGAATCGAAAGTCCGAAAGCTAATGGTGTAAAGGGCGATATGGTTGCAGAGCTATTTAAAAACAAAGAATATAAAGTTATAGCCGACTATTGCATCGGTGATGTGTTTGCAACAGCAGAGCTTTTTAATAAATGGAATTCAATTTTAAATATTTAAATAATAATTAAGGAGAAATATATTGATGAAACCAAATCAAATGCAAGGAATGCTTAAACAGGTTAAAAAGATGCAGGATAAAATGGACCAGATACAGGCTGAACTCGATAATATGACTTTGATAGAAGAATCGGGTGGCGGTATGGTTAAAGTTACTATTAACGGAAAATTGCAAATCAGAAAAATCGAAATCGAAAAAGAAATTCTGACTTCCGATGATACCGAAATGCTGGAAGATTTACTTATTGCTGCTATTAATAAAGCAATCGAAAGTGCACAAAAAATGGCTAATGATGAAATGTCAAAAGCTACGGCAGGTATGATTCCCAACATTCCGGGTTTGAATCTTCCGGGATTTTAAAAATCTTAGACCACTGATATTCGCTGATTTAAAAGATTCACACTGATTAGTAACTATGACTATTTGTGATTTAGATTTTAATATTTTATGATTTAAAATTTGTTCAGATATTAGAATTTAGTATTTAGAATTTGTTTAGTATTTAGAATTTAGAATTTAAAAAGATTTTAAAGATTGTAGCTGAATAGCCCCGACTTTATTGTAATTTGCAATTTAAAATTTGTTCAGATATTAGAATTTAGTATTTAGAATTTAGAATTTAAAAAGATTTTAAAGATTGTAACTGAATAGCCCCGACTTTATTGTAATTTGCAATTTATAATTTGTTCAGATATTAGAATTTAGTATTTAGAATTTGTTTAGTATTTAGAAATTAGAATTTAGAATTTAAAAGTTTATGTTTAATATTTCAGACTCACTCGAATCGTTAATCGATGAATTATCCAAGCTTCCGCAAATTGGTAGAAAGACTGCACAGCGGCTTGCTATGTTTATAATAAAACAGCCAAGAGAAGATGTCGAAAAATTATCGAAAGCATTACTTGAAATCAAAGATAAAATAAAGTTTTGTAATGTCTGCTGTAATATTACCGAAGATGATGTATGTAAAATATGCAGTTCGGAAAAAAGAAACAGGAAGATTATATGCGTTGTCGAAGACCCGAAAGATGTATATGCAATCGAAAAGACAAATGAATATCGCGGACTTTACCACGTGCTTCACGGCAGGATTTCTCCGCTCGACGGAATAGGACCGAACGATATAAAAATAAAAGAACTGCTTTACAGGTTAGACGATTCAGAAAACAATAAAGTTGAAGAGCTGATACTTGCATTGAATCCTACAGTCGAAGGTGAAACTACAATTTTGTATATGAATAAGCTTATTAAACCTTTGAACATAAGAATTACACGTATTGCACGGGGAATTCCAATAGGAGCAGATTTGGAATTTGCTGATGAAGTTACACTTGCTAAGGCAATCGAAGGAAGAGTCACTGTTTAATGATTAATGATAGAGCAGAATCCAGAATTCAGTAGTCAGTATTCAGAAGTAAATTTTCAGAAGAAACTCAATTTTGTAGTTTAGAAATTAGAATCTATTTAGAGATTAGAAATTATGATTTTGTATTTATAACCATATAATATTTCCCATTTTCTATTTTCAGTTTTCAATTTTTTAAGAATCTAACATTTATAATTTAAAATATAACATTGAGCAAAGAGTGGTTTAAAGATTGGTTTTCAAATAAATATTATCTTGAGCTATATAAGCACAGGGATGATAAAGAGGCAACCGATTTAATTAATCTTGTGCAGAGAAATATTAATTTAAGTGAAGGCAGTAAGGTGCTGGATGTCTGTTGTGGCTCGGGCAGGCATTCGATTGAACTTGCAAAGAGGGGATTAGATGTAATAGGATTTGATTTGTCCCGGTACTTAATCGGAGAAGCAAATAAAAGCAAGAAAACACTTAAAGAAAAAAAAATAAAATTAAAATTTCTAATAAAAGATATGAGAAGTTTCGATTTTAAAAAATCTTTCGATTTGGCTATAAATATTTTTTCGAGTTTCGGATATTTCGAAAGTGATTCGGAAAATTTTAAGGTATTTGAAAACATAAATTTGTCCTTAAAAAAAGACGGGTATTTTGTTTTCGATTTTTTAAATGAATCGTATTTAAAAAATAATTTAATTAAAAAAGATTTTGTGATTATAAACGGTGAAAAAGTATTACAAGAAAGAAGGATTGAAAATGATTTTGTTTTTAAGGATATTAAAATAGGGAGAAAAGTTTTTACAGAGCGTATAAAGCTTTATTCTTTAACGGTTATTAAAAACAAATTGAAAGCGTCAGGATTCAATATAAATAGGACTTTCGGTGATTATTACGGAAATATTTTTTTGAAAAATAAATCAAAAAGATTTATCATAATTGCTCAAAAAAATTAACATACTTATTTTGCTTTCGCTCTTAATTAGCGGATGCGAATTATTCGGGCTAAGGGATGTAGAACCGCCGACCGAACCTCGTTCAAATTTCGATCCACCGATAAATCCCGATATTGTGATAGCGAATTTAGCTAATGCCGTTACGGATAAGGACCTTAACAATTATCTTCAATGTATTGTCGATACAAGCTTGACAACAAAGAACTTTGTTTATACTGCCGATATATCGTCTCAAATACAATACCCGATTTTTCAAAACTGGCAGATTACAAATGAAAAAAATTATTTTTTAAATCTGGTTAATTTAACAAGTCTACAAAATACTTCCCTGCTTTTTTATTCCAATGTTACATCTAATACTTATTCCGATTCCGCCGTATATGATATGGATTATTTATTAAGATTCGACCATCCGAAAACAACAGTGTCAAAAACTTTATCTGGAAAGTTAAGATTTGTTATGGTTATAAATTCAAGAAATCTCTGGGCAATATCGAGATGGATTGACTTTAAAGCGGTAGATTCAGATACCACTTGGAGTGTTTTAAAAGCAAACTTTAGCAATTAATTGAAAAAAAACTTAATCATATATTTCTTTTTTATGTTGATATTTTCTTCCTGTGAAAATATTTTCGCTCCGAAAATAGATAATACATCAAGTGCCTCGATTATATCCGACCAGACCACAATTGACGGGGTTTTTCAGAATTTTAAATATTCTTATACTTTTAAAGATTCTTCCGTTTACAGTAATTTATTGACTGATGATTTTATCTTCACTTACAGGGATTATGCTCTGGGATATGATGTTTCATGGGATAAGCCTACCGAATTAAAAACGACTAATGGTCTTTTTCAAAATTCACAAAAACTCGAAATCATCTGGAATAATATAATAGTGCAATCAGGGGATTCTCTTAACCAGAAAATCAAACGAAGTTTTAATTTAACCATAACCTTCAATCCGAGTAACGTAGTCCGTCTAAACGGATTCGCCGATATGAGTTTAATCAAAAATAAAAACGACTCGAAATGGCGAATCTATATGTGGAAAGACGAAAGCTTCTAAAAGCAGAAAATTGTAAATGGAAAATAGTAAATAGTTACTACAGGTGAATCTTCCCGCCAGGGCGGGTAAATAGTCAATCGTGATAATTACTAACCACTAATAACTAATCACCAACAACTATCTTAGAATATTCAGAATCTTATTTATATCATACGTTTCATATTCTTCGCAGTGTTTCATTACGTATTCGATTAATTGGTTTAACCTGTCGTCCGGTATATCGTTACCGATTTTACTTCTGTATTCCTTGAATAAGTTTTCTTTTGTGGTAATAAAAACTAAGGAGCGGTCGTTGAATTTATCACCATTATAATTTTTATATCCGTAAATATCTTTATAGAGTTCTATATAATTTCCGTCTTCTTCTTTGAATATATTATATGTTTTGTAAATGATTCTTACGGGAAACCTGTCCTGTTTATCAAAATCAAATTGCATACTACGCTTGCTATCGAGCCACGAAGTTAAATCTTTTGATTTAATTACACGCTTAATTATAAACTCCTTCATCTTCTGTATATTGGCGTTATAATTTCTTACGCATCCGTGCGAAAGGCTTCTGAATTTATCGTCGAGTAAATGTTCTGTATTTGTTCCGTGGAAATATCTTAAAGAAGCTTCATCATAATGAACACAAAATAATCCAAGCGGATTTTTCGGTCCCGGGGGAGTTGCGGGTAAATCTTCTTTGCCTTTTTCAGGGTCTTTCCATGAAGGCCAGTTGCGGATTCTAAACGCTTCGAAATATCCCGCATATGTTTTATCTTTTATTGTTCCTATAACATTATTCCATGTATCTAAGTAAATTGTATCGTTCATATATAACTGAAATAAATGCGAACGGAATTCGGGTATGTTTAATTCCCATAATATTTTTGCAGTATCTACGAGATAGTTTTCCGGAATTTCATAGTTTACTTTGTAAAATGTAGTTGTGCTTTCACCATTTACGGTATCCTGTGAGCTGAAGCTTACTGTTCTATTGCTTATAAGTTTTTCGACAGTTTTTTCTGGAAGTATTGGAAAGTTTTCTATTAAATAACTCCTCATTGAATTATTTGCTACTTCTATACTTTCTGCTTCAACCGAAAGAGATTGAGTCGGTATACCGGTTTTTTTATCAGGGTCATCGGTGGTTTGTGCATAGCTTGTAAAACAAATAAATATAAGAGCAATATATAAATATGCTATTCCGGATTTTGTCATATTGATGTTCATTAGGTTTATAAAGATTTTAATAATGCTATCAAAATTTTATTTAATATTCCTTCTGCTTTTTTTAAGTTATTAATTCTTTCTTTTTCTCTCACTTTTTCCGTACGTGTATCGGATTTCATTCTATCGGCAATTAATTCTCTTGTAATAAGTCCGATTGCTGTAAATTTTATTTTTGCGTGAACCGCCGTAATATTTTCAGGAATTAAAGAATATCCAAGCACATCAGAGCCGATTTCCCGATAAAATCTGGCTTCGGCTTCTGTTTCGCTTTCGGGACCGGTGATACCAAGATATACAGATTCATTGAGCTTTATTTTATTATCTAAAAACACCTTTGAGGCTTTCAGAAGCATACCCGAATCATAAGCGTTGCTCATATCGGGAAAGCGGATTCCCAATTCATTATCATTTTCACCAATTAGAGGATTATCTCCCATCAAATTTATATGGTCATATATTAGTGCAATTTCACCGCATTTGAAGCGGGGATTTAAAAATCCAACTTCATCGACGGATAGAATTTTCTCTACTCCTAAATATTTTAGGCAATAAATATAATGTGCAATATCCCTCATTTCCACACCATCGAAGAAATGCAATCTGCCTTTAATTATCAGGAAATTTAAATTTTCTGCTCTTGCTAATAATAAATGCAAAGAATTATCAAAGGCATCTTTATCAAACGTAGCAGGAGCATCTCTCAAATTTTTATATTTTTCGGGAGTTTATAATTTTCTTCTACGATTAGTACAAGTTTTGCACGGTAGTTTAATGGTAATAGTTTTTTCAGGTAAGCAACCGTTTCCAATATTTTTTTTCTTTGTTCGGTCATAATATATTATTTTATAATTTTTCTATAAACTTTTTTATTAAAAGGGTCATTTTAAGTTCGGCAACACTTGCGGCTTCAAGAACATCCTCGAGTGTAGCTACTACGAGTGTATCGGGAAAGCCTTCATCCGTCATTATAGAGATTCCCAGTGTTTCGATTCCGAGTTTTTGAGCAATCATAACCTCCGGTATGGTTGACATTCCAACCACGTCTCTTCCGATTTTTCTAATCATTCTTAATTCGGATTTTGTTTCGAATGTTGGTCCCTGCACACTTGTATAAACACCTTTTTTAATATTTATATTATTTTCGAGAGCAGTCTGCTCTGCAAGTTCTATCAATCTTTTAGAATAATAATGTGTCGTTTTTGTTTGGTTATTAGGAATCTTCAAGGCAACCAAAGGTGAAGTAAAATGTAAATTTATATGAGATGTAATTAACATTAAATCTGTTTTTCTGAATTCCGGATTAAGTGCACCGCAGGCATTCGAAGCAATTAAATATTTAATACCAAGTTCTTTCATAATGTGTATCGGAAAAGTAACTGATTCGTGCGTATAGCCTTCGTAAAAATGAAATCTTCCCTGCATTGCGATAATTCTTTTTCCTGATAGCTTTCCGAATATAAGTTTTCCGTGATGAGACTCAACTGTAGAAACCGGAAAATTAGGTATATCCGAATAATCTAAAACTTTCTCTTTTTTTATATACTTTACAAGCCCGCCAAGCCCCGTTCCAAGTATTATTCCAACATCATATTTTCCGTCTATAATTTTTTTAATATGGTCGGAAGTATGCTTTATCTTATTTCTCATAAATTATTTAACTTCAAAACTGTCTTCAAAAGAACTCTTATCGGGCTTCGAACCTCCGATAAAAACTTTTTTAATAGGTTTTTCTTCTTGACTTTTTAATTCTTCATCTTGCTCTGCCAGTTCATCGAAATCACTCGTAATATTGGATAATTTAGTAAGTTCCATTTTAAAAATCTTTTTATTCTTAATGAAGTTTTCCAGTTCATTAAGTTTATCACTCAGAAAATTTTTGACGTCCTCTATAATTTTATCGTTCCTGTTTTTTATATCTTCGAGTTCCTGTTTCTTGGATAAAATGTCATCCTCTATATCCTGTTTCATCTTTCTGGAGTTAAGCTCAGACTCTTTGATAATCATTTCAGCTTTTTTCTTTGCATTTTGCACTATTTCTTCACCTAAATCCTGCGATTTTATTATTGCTTTTTGCAGGTTTGCTTCATTATCCTTATATATTTCTATATCGGATAATAAAGATTTTATTTTATCTTCCTGATTTTTATTCTCGATTATCAGTTTTTCGTAATGCGAACTTACTGTATCGAGAAAAGCATCGACTTCATTCGCATCGTAGCCGCGTAGTCCCTTTTTAAAATCTCTTTTTTTTATGTCTTTTGAAGAAATATTCATTTTAAAATATATTAATAAATTTATAAATAATTACGTTTTCCGAAAATAGCACTCCCGATTCTCAACATATTCGAACCCTCTTCTATTGCAATTTTATAATCCGAAGTCATACCCATCGAGAGATATTCGAAACCATTATAATTAACTTTTAAATCATCAAACAGGTTTCGTAATAATATAAAATTTTCCCTGATGATTTTTTCGTAGTCGGTAAACATTCCTATCGTCATTAATCCCTGCATATTAATGTTTTCGAGCTTAGATATTTCCTTGCAAAGATTTTTTACATCATCAGGTTCTGCTCCCGATTTTTGCAGTTCATCACTTGTATTGACCTGTACAAGTATATTAATTACCCGCTTTATTCTTTTTGCGTGCTTATCAATTTCTAGAGCAAGTTTGTAGCTATCTACAGAATGAATTAAAGATACAAAATCTACAATAAATTTTACTTTATTAGTCTGAAGATGACCTACTAAATGCCAGTTTATATTTTCCGATTTTAATTCTTCATATTTGCTTTTCAGTTCCTGAACCTTATTTTCGCCAAAATCTATATGTCCTAACTTGTTAATCTCCAGGATTTCTTCCGATGAGAAAGTTTTACTGATTGCAACTAATTTTATATCTTCATAATTTTTACCGACTTGGGAACATATTTCTTTAATATCCGTAATTAAATCGGAATAATTTTCTTTAAGGTATTCGTATTTCATATATATTTACAAAAAATATATTTATTTTCTACAAAATTCAACGTTTAAGCATATACCAATTTATTATGTTAAAAAAATTTGCTGAGGATTTAAAGGCATATAGAGAGAAGAAGAAAATTTCTCTGCTTCACATTGCAAATGAAACGAGAATTCACATTTCAAATTTAGAAAAAATTGAAAACGGAGAATTTGATTTTCTGCCGCCTCCGTATATCAGAGCTTTTTTAAAGCAATATATAAAGAGCTTAGGGCTTGACGAAAAGGAAACGTTGTATAATTTCGATCTGGCGAAAAGCGGGAAATACCAACCTCTTGCTGAAAACAAGGAGGAAAAAGAAGATATACCGGAAATAAAAGAAAAAATTTCAGAAGAAGAAATAGTAGAAGCAAAAAAGAAAAATGGTAATAGTAATGGGATTGAAATAGTAGAAACATTATTCGAAGAAAAAATTCCGGTAGTTTCTCCAAAACCTGTAAAACAAAAAGAAAAGAATAAACCGGTTACAAATAAACTCATAAAAAAAATTGATGTCGAAAAAGCTGTCTCGTTTGAAGAACAACCCGAGATAAAAAAACAGCCTCAGAAAAAATCTATTAATATTTCACCGTCTATTTTTAAATCTCTGGGTATCGTAGTAGTAGTGCTTTTGATGAGTTACGGAATTTATCTTCTCGTTACTACAGTATTCATAACGGGAACATCAAAATCAAAGTTAGATATAGTGCGTCAAAATTTTGATACCGTAGTTAAGGAAAATGAAAAGAAGATACTTGGAAAACGTTCGAAAGAAGAAATCGAGGATTCCATAAAAAGAGTTCAGTTTGTACAGGATTCTATAAAAAGAACTTTAAACGATTCGATTAAGCTCGATATTAAATGCTTGAAGAAGGGATATATTTCTGTTATTGTTGACTCGATATCCTACGATAATATGTATAAGGAATCTTTTGATAAAGATTATAAAGGAACATGGAAAGCAAAAAAATACTTTTGGATTACATCTAACAATACGAATACGTTTGAACTCTTTTTGAATGGAAATAAATTAGATATAAAAGATACAAAAGTTCGATATCTTAAGATTTCAAAAGATGGAATACAGAAAGAATAAAGGATTTCTTTCTTATAACTTTTACCTTACAATTTTTAACTTTTTAACCTTTTTAACACTGTGCCTGTTTCGCAAGAAATAATTAAAAAATTAAATGCGTTAAAAGATAAAATAACAGATGCAGATTATAGATATTATGTTATAGATGAACCTGATATCTCCGATTTCGAATATGATATGATGATGAAGGAGTTGGAAGAGATTGAAAAAAAATATCCGGAATTAATAACCCCTGATTCTCCGACACGTCGGGTTTCGGGAGAACCCACAAAAAAATTCGATGTTGTTACACACCAGGTTCCGATGCTTTCCCTTTCAAATTCTTATAACTTTGATGAACTAATCGAATTTGATAATCGTATTAAAAATTTGATACCCGGACAGCAGTATGAATATGTCTGTGAATTAAAATTTGACGGGCTTGCTGTTTCATTGATTTATGAAAACGGGATTTTTGTAAGAGGAGCAACAAGAGGGGACGGGACTAAAGGGGATGATGTTACAAGCAACTTGAAAACAATTCGCTCGATTCCCTTAAAAGTGAAATCCGATAAGTATAAAAATTTTGAAGTGCGGGGGGAAGTTTTTATCAAGAAAGACGATTTCGAAAAAATTAACGAAGAGCAGGAATTAAGAGGAGAAAAACTTTTTGCAAATGCAAGAAATACTGCGGCGGGTACATTAAAACTGAAAGATAATAAAGCAGTAGCGTCCAGACCATTAAATGTTTTTATTTATTATTTAAGAACAAATGATAAAGTATTGTCATCACATTATGAAAATCTTGGAATATTGGAGGAGTTAAAATTTCCCGTTAACAAATTGGGGGTTTATTCAGTAAGGGTTAATTCGATAGATGAGGTAAAAAAATTTTGCAACAAGATAGAAAATGAAAGAGATTCATTGCCTTATGAAATTGATGGAGTCGTTGTTAAAATTAATTCTTTAATTCAGCAGGATATTCTTGGCTCTGTGGCTAAATCACCTCGCTGGGCAATAGCGTATAAATTTAAAGCTAAACAGCAAATAACAAAAATAAAAGCAATTACTTTACAGGTTGGAAGGATTGGGACGATTACTCCTGTTGCAGAGCTGGAGCCAGTATTATTAGCAGGCTCTACTATATCCAGAGCGACTCTGCATAACTTTGATGAAATAAAAAAGAAAAATATCAGGGTAGGAGCGAATGTTAAAATCGAAAAAGGTGGCGATGTGATTCCTAAAGTTGTAGAAGTAATTGAAGACGAGAGTTATATTAAATTACCGGAATATATAAATCCGACTCACTGTCCCGTATGTAATTCCAAACTCGAAAAGCCGGAAGAAGAAGTAAATTATTATTGTATGAACTATTTTTGCCCTGCTCAGGTACAGGGTCGAATCGAGCATTTTGTTCAGAGAGATGCGATGGAAATCGAAGGATTGGGGACAAGCATAATAGAAGTATTCTTGAAAAAAGGATTTATTAAAGATTTTACCGATATATATGAATTGAAAAATTTCAGGGATGAACTTATTAAACTCGAAAGATTCGGGGAAAAGAGTATAACCAATATTTTAAATGCGGTAGAAGAGTCAAAAAAGAAGCCATTTGAAAAAGTATTGTTTGGAATTGGTATAAGACATCTTGGCGAAAAGACAGCAAAAATAATTGCAAAACATTTCGAGTCAATCGAAAAAATATCAAATGCTTCGGTAGACCAGATTAGTAACGTTAACGAGATTGGACCGAAAATTGCAAAAAGTATTAAAGAGTTTTTTGAAGATGAAAAAAGCAAGATTTTTATAGAGAAGCTGAAAGTGAATGGATTGAATCTGAAAATTGACAAATCTGTCAAAATAAAATTCAACGCAAATTTTAAAGATAAGACTTTCGTCCTGACAGGAACTCTCGAAAAATATACGCGTGATAAGGCATCTCAGATTATTGAAGATTTCGGAGGGAGAGTTTCATCTTCAGTCAGCAAAAAAACGGATTACATACTTGCAGGAGCAGAGGCAGGGAGCAAACTGGATAAAGCAAAAAAACTTGGTGTGAAAATTATAGATGAAAAAGTTTTCGAAAAAATGATTGGGTAATAAAATTAAAAAAATTTTACTACTTCAAAAAATTTACACCGAAAACCAAATTTATTCCTCCTAAATCATTCATTTTACTATCCTTTATGCTCATAACATCTCCACTTAATACGGGTATATAAAAATACCTTAGATTTAAACTGAAAGCCAAATTTTTTGATTGCTGAAACTCCGTTCCGATACCTGCAAATCCACCAAAAGCAAATGCTGCTTTAGAATAACCGAAAGCATTAAAATAGCTTCTATCATAAGGATTTATAAGAACAAGAGCCGGTGTTACCCCAATATTTATAAGCGGTTTAAAATCATTTTCAATTTCATCTTTAAATATATAATGTTGAATTCCGATATTCAAAGGAATCATAAATACCCTGTTCACTTTATCCTGTATATATGAATTTCCGTAATAATCAAAATATTCGAATTCCCTGCTGTCTGAAATTCCCGTAATGGAGAAGTTTAAAAACAAATCACTGCTTTTGCTAATTGATTTGTAATACCCACCGGAAATACCGTATCCTTTATCCGAATATAAAACACTTAGTCCCAGGTGATTTCTCGTTTCCTTCGCTTTTAATTCAGGCTTCGGGTCAATTTGGAAATTTGTTGCAAAAGTAAACTTTGCAATAAATATGAACAATATTAATATTTTTAATTTAACCATCACTTTATAAATTGTTTAATGAAACTTATTTGATTAATTTTTAAAAGTAAAGATATATTTATGTACTATTATTTTTAATAAAATTAAACAAATTCAAGTAATTATAAATTTCAATTGACCGAGCAAAGATATAATAAAATCAAAAAAGTTGTTTTACAAAGACAAAGATATCTAACTATTGTCCTTGAAAATATTCACGACCCGCATAATGTAAGTGCAGTGCTTCGGAGTTGCGATGCAGTTGGGATTGATAAAGTGTATTTAATTTATAACACAAATAAATTTCCTAAAATCGGAAGGGTCTCTTCTGCAAGTGCAAAAAAATGGGTAGAGCTTGCAAAGTTTAAAAGTGTTGATGAATGCTTTACTGAATTGAAGAAAGAGAAGTATAAAATTTATTCGACTCATATATCAGAATCGGGGAAAAATAAATCTCTTTATGATTTTGATTTAACAAAAAAAGTTGCAATTGTATTTGGAAACGAACACGCGGGCGTAACGGATGAAGTAAAAATGAAGTCGGACGGAAATTTAATCATCCCGATGTATGGTATGATACAATCTCTTAATATATCCGTATCTGTAGCAGTTTGTTTATATGAGGCTCTAAGGCAAAGGGAAGCAAAAGGGATGTATAAGAAATCGGCTTGTACGAAAAAGGAATTGAAAACTAAATTGGATTATTATCTAAATAAATAATTTTAATATGTTACCACCTTATTTTAAAAAAGAATTGAAGCTTCAGAACACGGATAACTTCCTGCTGATTGCGGGACCGTGCGTTGTGGAGAATAAATCAGTAGTCTTTAAAACCTGCGAAAGGGTGAAAGAGATTACATCGAAACTGAAAATCCCATACATCTTCAAAGCCTCTTATATGAAGGCGAACCGCACGTCAGGCAAATCTTTCAGGGGAATGGAAATGGACAAAGCTTTGAAAATATTGATGGATGTTAAGTATGAATTTGATGTTCCGGTTCTTACTGATGTACATTCCGAAATGGAAGCAAGTATTGCGGCTGAAGTTGTAGACGTATTACAAATTCCCGCCTTCCTTTGCAGGCAAACTGAACTGCTTGAAACAGCAGGCGAAACCGGGAAAATAATAAACATTAAAAAAGGACAATTCCTTGCACCCGAAGATATAAAATATCAAGCTGAAAAAGTCGCATCAACAGGGAATAATAAAATTTTATTAACCGAGCGAGGTACTACTTTCGGATATAATAATCTTGTTGTAGATTTCAGAGGGCTTGTAATTATGAAAAGTCTTGGTTATCCTGTGATATTCGATGCAACTCATTCAGTCCAGATGCCCTCGAAAGAAAACGGTGTAAGCGGAGGAAATCCTGAATTTATAGCTCCTCTCGCCCGTGCCGCTATGGCTGTGGGTGTTGATGGAATTTTTATAGAAACGCATCCAAACCCTTCCAGGGCGTTAAGTGATGGAAGCAATATGCTGAAATTAGATAGATTAGAAAGTTTATTAAAAGATTTGATTATGATAAATAAACTGTAAATTCTACTGCAAGTATAGGAATAAGGTACAGATATTTTTCGCACGTCTTTATTAACTCGACCACACATCAACTATATAATTTTAAAAAGAAAATTATACCTAAAGGTTTTCAGAATACAAATTAATTGTTACTCCAATAATTTTACTTTTTCTGATTAATTACAGTTTTATCGTATTTTATGATAATACAAAATTTAATTTGATATACGATTACAAATAAATGTTAAAATAATATGAAACCTCTTTCATAATTTTTCGTATAGAAAGTAAAGGAGTAAATATGGATATAATATCAAATCTTGGTGAAATGGCATTTGCAAGCAGATTGAAGCAACTCGGAGAGAGACTTTCAAAAGATGTTTCCCTGCTTTATAATAAATTAAATATAGATTTCGAAGCACGGTGGTTTGTAATCCTTTACAGCCTGATGCGTCGTTCTCCAATGACGGTTACAGGATTAGCCGAATCGCTTGGCATCAGCCATACGGCAGTACGACAACTTCTCGATGAAATGGCAGATAAAGAACTTGTAACCTGGTCAAAAGGACAAGATGACAGACGGAAGCAAATGGTATCGCTAACGCAGAAGAGTAAAAAAATAGCACAGCAGTTATCACCGGTATGGGATGAAATACGCAAAGCGACTAAAGAACTAATTGATGCTTCGGGTTTTGATATCATCACCGGTTTGAAAAAAATTGAGAAACAGTTGGACGAACGCAATATGTATGAAAGAATCTGGCTTAGATTGAATGGAAAGCTCCCTGCAGATATCGAGATTTGTGAATACAGTCCGGCTATGAAAAAGTATTTCAAAGAGTTGAACTATGAATGGCTGAAAGAATATTTTAGTGTTGAAATTTCTGATGAGAAAACGCTGTCCAATCCGAATGAAAAAATTGTGAAAAAAGGCGGGGTAATACTCTTTGCTCGAATTGGTAATGAAATAGTTGGAACCTGTGCATTAATAAAACATAAAAATGGAATATTTGAACTTTTAAAGATGGCTGTAACAAAAAAATACCGGGGACGCGGCATTGGTAAAAAACTTTTGAAAGAGATTATCAGCAGAGCCCAAAAATCCGGTGCAACAGAGTTGTATTTACGAACGAGTTCGAAACTCGAACAAGCAAATTGTCTTTATCAAAACGAAGGATTTGTGAAAGTTGAACGTAATCCGTTTCCCGGGAAGAGTTTCCAGAGAAAGACGTTTACTATGAAAATGGAAATATAATCTCATAACATATTTTAAAGGTGAAAGAGAACCGGTTTCGTAAAACCCGGCATTTCTTAAGTGGAAAAAATGTAAAAATGTTGACTGATTTTATTTCTAAAATAATTTTTAAAAGATATCTATTTATTTGGAGGTAGCTTGATAAATAATCTAAGGATTTTTGGTTTTATATTACTAGTATATTTTATTCCGGTACTTTTATTCGCTCAGAATAATGTTCAGATGGAAGATTTGAGTTGGAAAGTTGAAAAGATTCAATCGAAGGTATTAAATGAGGAAATCGGTTTACGAATTTATCTTCCTGATGGATATGAGAAATCGAATGAAAAGTACTCTGTTTTATATTTAGCTCCAAACTGGGAGCTCTCATTTCCATACGTTGTCGGAGTTACAAAATTTTTATCAGCAATTGACAGAATTCCAAAATTAATTCTGGTAAGTGTCGATTGTAACCGATGGAGGGATATGACACCTTCGGTATCACCCAGTCATGGTCCAAATACGGGACATGCTGATAATTATTTGAATTTTTTAGAAAACGAACTTTTTCATTATATTGAAAAAGAGTACAAGGCTAAATCCGAAAGAATATTTTGGTCTCACTCAATAGGAGGAGCATTTGGTCTCTATGCACTTCTAAGCAAACCTGATTTATTTCAATATATAATTGCCAGCAGTCCATGGTTTCCATACGAATTAGATGAAGAGCAGATAAAGAAATATGGAAATTCTGTATATGAATACGAAAAAGGATTTATACTGAAAAATTTTGAATTATATTTAAACAAAAGAACAACCCAGAACAACTTTCTTTACATGTCAATTGGAAATGAACCGGAGCTTATGCCTTACTTTGATGAATTAGTAAAAATTCTTGAAAAGAAATCTCCTATAGGATTAAAATGGAAAACATCCAAATGGCCTAACGAGAGTCATCAATCAATGTATATGTATGGATTAGAAACCGGTTTAATGGCACTTTATTCAGATATGGAATTTCATTAAGAAATGATAGTATAATTAATTAAATAGAATTGAAATAGATAGTATTGCATCAATGAAAAGTTGTTTGTTAATAATAGAAATTAAAGACTAAAAAAAATAGGAAATTAATATGAAAAAAATATTTACAACGCTTTTGTATATCTTGCTTATTGGAGTATTTGACTCAGGTACAGTTTTTACTCAAACAGTAAGCACTTTTTTATCCGGCTCGGGATTAAACGGACCTGACGGTTTTGCGATAGATACTACAGGAAATTTGTATGTTGCAAACTGGGGAGGTGGTTCCGGGAATAACGTTTTGAAAATAACTCCGGGTGGAACGGTTACTACATTTGCTACGGGATTTAATGCACCGGATGGTTTGGTTTTTGATGCAAATGGTTATCTTTACGTTTCTAATTACGCCAGTGGAATAATTAGTAAAGTTAGTCCTTCAGGAGTTTCAACTGTTTTCGCTACCGGGCTTATTAATCCGAGTGCACTTGCGTTTGATTCGCAGGGTAATTTATATGTATCAAATTACGGAGGGAATACTGTCAGTAAAATTACTCCGGCAGGAGTTGTCTCGACATTTGCAACCGGATTCAATGCACCGCTTGGTCTTGCTTTTGATTCTGAATGGAATCTTTATGTTTCAAATTATAATTCAGGTGTAATTAATAAAGTCAATCCGTCAGGAGTAGTTACGGTTTTTGCTTCTATTTCCAACTCACCTCAATCGAGAATTCAATATCTTTTATTTGGAAGGACAGGTAATCTTTATGTACCGGCTTACGGGCATAATAAAATTTATAAAATTACTCCGGTCGGTGTAGTATCAGTTCTAACCGGAACGGGTGTAGCGGGCGGTACAAATGGTCCTCTCGATTCTGCGACATTTAATGGTCCGAACAGCATTGCAATGAATAAATTCGGAGAAATTTATATATCCGAATATAATGCAAACAGGATACGGAAAATAATCGGAGTCGAACCGCCTGTGTTGATAAGGAAAGAAAATGAAATATTAAATTATTATAAATTATATCAGAATTATCCGAATCCTTTTAATCCGACAACAAATATAAAATTTAGTTTACCGAAAAGCGGATTTGTTGAATTACGTGTATACGATATTCTTGGAAAAGAAATCATGACTTTGGTCAATGAGAAATTGCAGGCAGGGGAATATGAAATAACGTTTAATAGAAGCGGTTTATCAAATGGAATATATTTTTATAAACTTGAAACAGAGAAATTTTCAGAAACAAAAAAAATGATTTTGATTAAGTAATGGATTTTATTCAAAAAAATATTTATAAAAATTAATTGAAAATTTTTTATATATATAAGCACTTATATTATCACTTATGTGTATTAACTTTTTCTAAAAAGAATTGCATAATAATAAAAATCTTTTTAAAATTTAAATAATGAAAAAAATACTCTTCTTTTCTTTTATTTTATTCTTTTTATTAAATAGTTTGTGCTTTTCACAAGTTGGTTATAATTATAAGATTGATTCAATTTTAAATCTTGTGTCTTTGCAATCAATTATTAAAATGGTAAAGGAGATAAGTGGAGATACAATAGCTATGATAGGAGGAACACCGCAACTTATTTTATCGCGTTTCTATAACTCGCTCGGGAATGTCAGAGCGGAGCAATATATTTATGAAAAATTACAGAGCTGTGGATATAGTCCCAAATATATGGTAAACAATTCTACCAATAAAAATATATATGCGGTGAAGACAGGGACAAAATATCCTAACAGGAAATACATTATAGGTGCGCATTTTGATAACACGCTTTCAATACTTCCAAATCCGTATGATACGGTTTACGGGGCAGATAATAATGCCTCAGGTATAAGCGCATTGCTTGAAACTGCATGTCTGGTTAAAGATGTGAATTTTGATTATACTGTAATATTTGTAGCATTTGATGAGCGCGAAATATCTCCCTATTGCCTTGGGAGTAAAGCATTTGCAGATAGTTGTTACAACAGAGGAGATACGATAGTTGGTGTATTGAATACGGATAATATTGCGTATGATAGTCTTAATTTGAACATAATAGATGTACTGCCTGACCAGAATAGTATGAACCTGTTTTTCGATTTTCGTTATTGCAATCAGTTATATAATATCGGTGTAATTGATAGTCTCAATATTTATCCACAAAATCCGGGAGACCATCATTCATTTTGGGATAAAAATTATAAAGCTGTGGAACTATTTGAACACTTTAATCCATATAGTCGTATGAAAGGGGATAGATTCGATAAATTTAATCTTCCGTTTTTTCTTAAAAATGTAAAACTATGTGTTGCTACAATTCTTTCGTGGGGATTGGATAATTGTCCTAATATCTTCCATAATCCATTAACATCAACAACCGATACAACATCGAGGTTGGTTTCATTTGAAGTGCATTATCCGATTTCAGTTGCATCAGGTTCCAATGAACCAAGGTTAAATTATAAAATTAACAATGGACCCTATATCTCGTTGAGTCCGATTAGCCATTCTGGATTTTTTTATAATTTTGTATTACCCGGCTGTCCTGTTGGTAAAAAGGTTTCTTATTATTTTGCTCTGCAGGATTCCACGGGAAATTACATTATAACTTCTCCATATGGAGGTTCAGGTCTTAATCCTCCGGGTTCGAATCCTCCTTCAAATCCTAATGTGTACCATATTTTAAATGCCACATCTTATTCATCCGGTTCAGTAAATAGACAGATAAATGATTTGGATTATACTTATGATACTATTCATATTCCAGTGAGTGGTATATTATCTGATATTAAAATAACTTTAAATATAAATCATACTAATGACGGAGACCTTTTTATAGTTTTAATGTCTCCCGGTTCAAATACAACTTTATGTCAATTTGTTGGACAGGGAGGACAGAATTTTATTGGTACAATTTTTGATGACACTGCTGCATTATCAATTTCGCAGGGCACTCCGCCATTTACAGGAAGATTCAGGTCCTTTGGTTCATTGTCAGGTTTTAATGGACAGCAAATTTTAGGTGACTGGATTTTAAAAATTTATGATAACAATGCGGGTAATCAGGGTACATTACTGAATTGGAATATGCAATTAAAATATGCTGCGACAATAGGAATAAAGAAAATTAATAGTATATCAAAAGACTTTAAATTGTATCAAAACTATCCGAATCCATTTAACCCAAATACAACTATTCAATTTGATTTAAAAGACACACAATTTGCTGTATTAAAAGTATACGATATCCTTGGCAAAGAAGTTAAAATACTTGTTGATGATGTCCTATTACAGGGTAGTTATAAAATTGATTTTAACGGTTCAGGTCTATCGAGCGGAATATATTTTTATAAACTTGAAACAGAGAAATTTTCAGAAACAAAAAAAATGATTTTGATGAAATAGAAATAGTCAAACATAATTTTGTGAATTAAATAAATAATGATAACTAATAGAATAATTCTTCCAATTTTAGCGTTTGAGCTTACACTGATTTTTTTATCAACGATATCCTTTGGGCAAACGACTAAAGACAGAAAATTTACTGATAACCAATGGCTATCAGATTTAGACTCGATGGTTTTCTTTATGAAGAAAACTCATCCTGGATTATATTGGAAAACACCCGAAGAAACTTTTAACAATCAAGTAAATCAAATTAAAGGTGAAATTCCAAGATTATCCGACAATGAAATTATTACAAGATTTTGTAATTTAGTTTCACTTGTAAAAGACGGACATACTTTGTTCATGGGAAGCAACATATCCGAAAAATATTTTCCTGTTAGAATAGAATCGTTTAGTGATGGCCATTTTATTACAGCAGTATCCAAGCAATACGCAGATTTGTATGGGGTAAGAGTATTAAAGATAGGTAATTATAGCAGTGCCGAAGTTTTTAAGAAAATTGGAACAGTTACGAGTGGTGATAACAGCAATTCAGAACTTTATTGGTCATCCCGAAATCTTACTATGAACTCATTATTAAACGGACTTGGTATCATCAGTGCTCTTGATTTACTTACATTGGAAATCATTAATAAAAATAACGAAATTAAAACATTTTCAATAAAAGCAGAAAATTATCCGTTTAAAGATGATCCCTATTACAATTGGTTCTGGCATGATAATGCAGTACCGGATAAAAATTATCTTAACCTTGTAAGTGCATGTAGTGATAATCCTCCTTTACGCTTAAAAACCTTTGAAAAGCCATACTGGTTTGAATATATTGAAGAACAAAAAGCTCTGTATTTTTGCTTTAACAGATGCGAAAATGACTCAAAAAAACCCTTTTCCGATTTTATAAAAAATTTATGGAACACAGTTGAAACGAAAAAACCTGAAAAACTCATAATTGATTTACGTAACAATTTGGGTGGAACAAACAGTTATCTGCAACCATTAATTCATGGAATTATCCGTCATGATGAAATAAATAAATCGGGGCATCTATTTGTGATGATAAGCCGGAAGACATTTAGTGCGGCAATGCACTGTGCAACCTGGATTGAAAGAAATGCTCAACCTATCTTTGTTGGAGAACCAACAGGTGCAGCTCCAAATCATTATGCCGATCCCAAAATCTATGAACTTCCCAACTCAAAACTTTTATTATTTGTATCAACTACATGGTGGCAGAATGGCTTGCCCTGGGATAAACGGGAATGGATTGAACCTGAACTAAAGGTTGAAGTAGATTCAAAAGAATATTTTAATGGTGAAGACAAAGCTCTGGAAAAGATATTCAATTTCATTATGAAGCAGTAAAAAAGTAGAAATTGAGAACCGATAAATAAATTTAATTAAATTGAAAAACTAAAATAGAACCAAACATGAAAACTGAAAGAACAATTCTTTCGATTTTGGTATTTGTATTTGCTGCCAATGTACTTTCACAGGTTAACGATGCTCTTATAAGTCGCGAGAAATTAATTCAAGATATACGCCAATTAGTAAATATACTTGAAACCGCTCACCCGGACCCATATATCAAGGGTGGTGGCAAGATTGCGTTTCATAGGCGTATTTATAAAATAATGAACAGCATACCTGCCGAGGGTTTAAATTTGAGTGAATTCGGTAAAATGCTTTCACCAATATTTGTTTCTATTGGAGATGGGCATACAAGGATAAATCGGACATTATCGTCAGACTCTTTGTTTACAAAAATAATTCCCGTCAAATTCCGTGCTATAGAAAAAGAACTTTATATTGCCAAGGTATATGAAGAACAACATAGATATTTACTGGGTTCTAAACTAATTGCAGTTCAAGGGATTCCCTATGACCGCCTGATAGAAAGGATGTATAGCCTGCAACCGATTGAGAATACTTACTACGCGATGAAAATGTTGTGTCGGTTTATAAATGATAAAAGGTATTATAAAGAATTATTACCCGAATGGAAAGATAGAAACAATATAATGATCAAGATTAAACTTGCATCAGGCAAAATAGAAGAGGTCTCCTTAACGACCAAAGAAAAGCTGGAAAACCCAATACAGCAACCAACTAAAATTGAGATACCATCGATTGAAAAGAGCAGTATTGCCTATAATTTTTTAGATAAGAAAAAGAAGATAGCACTATTACGAATATTTACAATGAATGAATATAGAGAACATTTTGAAGGAGTAATAAATGAGATCGGTTCACTTGGTCCTGTTAAAGACGTTGCCGAAGAATCATATGAACGATTCAATACAGAAAAAGCACCTTCTAAAGATGAGGATATAGTCTCCGGTCTTCCATCGGTAGTAGAATTATTTATAAAGCTGTTGGAAGAAATGAAATCTGCAGGTTCCGAAAATCTTTTAATTGATCTTCGCGGCAATACAGGAGGTGATGATTCAATGAGCGCAATCTTACTGTATTTTTTATACGGAAAAAAAGGTATTGAAAATACAAACCAAGGGATACAGGTAGTAAAATATTCCGATTTTTATTTTTCTTTTGCTAAAGAAGTTACATTAGAAAGTATAAATAAAGATAGAATAATGCCTTTAGAAAAAAACGACTATGATTTCTCGGGGGAGGCAGAAAGCAATTTTGAAATTACAAAAGAAGATTTGTTGAATGTATGGAGTAAATATAAAGCAATGGCAGAAGAATTAAAAACAGGACGACATGAAAAATTCTATTGCCCTAAGAATGTTATAGTCATTTGTGATGAAGTTACTTTTAGCGCAGGTTTCGATATGATGCGTGATCTCTATTATAATGGTGCAACGATAGTAGGAGTCCCATCAAGCCAAGCCGGCAACAGTTTTGGAAACATTATTATGTGGAAATTAGCAAACTCCGGGATTGAAGGCAGTGTATCCTATAAATATGATCTCTCCTTTCCGAATGATCCCGTTAAAGGAGAGGTGCTCACTCCGCATTATGTCTTAACCTATAAGAAACTGGCTGAGTATGGATTTGACCCTAATTCGTCGATAAGATACGCTTTGGAATTATTACCGATGATGAATAAAAAAACTGACTCAAAGTAAAAGGACAGAAAAATGTGAAAAAAAAGAAACACGGGCAAGAGAATATTTTGATGAAATAATTTTAAAATATAAAATAAAAAACTTCTAAAAATAAATAAATATTAAATATGAAAACTAAAATTTCTGTTTTTGTTTTACTATTTCTCGTAATTTTTAAAATTATTTCTTATTCCCAAGTTGCCTATAATCACAAGATTGATTCTATAGTAAATCTTGTTTCTTTGCAATCAATATGCAAAATGGATAGAGAACTAAGCGGTGATACGATAGCTATGATTGGAGGAATTCCTCAACTTATTCATTCGCGTTTTTACGATTCAGAGGGAAACAATAAAGCCGCACAGTATATTTATGAAAAATTTCAGAGTTATGGTTATAGTCCGAAGTATATGTTAAATACTCCTTCCATTAAAAATGTATATGCGATTAAAACCGGGACAAAATATCCTGATAGAAAATATGTAATAGGGGCACATTATGATAATGCATCCGGAATCAGTGCTATACTTGAAGTGGCGCGTCTGATTAAAAATATTGACCTTGATTACACAATAATTTTTGTTGCATTTGATGAAGAGGAACGTCCTCCTTATGCTAATGGAAGCAAAGGATTTGTAGATAGTTGTTATATTAAAGGGGATACATTAATGGGAGCACTGAATATGGATAATATTGCATATGACAGTGATAACGATGGTAAAATAGACTTTATTCCGGACGCATTTAGTAAAAATCTTTATGATGATTTCTATTCTTGCAACCAGATTTATCAGATTGGTCTAAATATAATATTAAGCGGATATACACAAATGCCTGGTGACCATCATTCATTTTGGAATAAAAATTATAAAGCAGTAGAGATGCTTGAACATCTTCAGGATTTTAATCCTTATAATCATAACATCGAAGATAAATTCGAAAAATTAAATCTTCCTTATTTTTATAAAGATGTAAAATTAGTCTTATCAACGGTATTATCTTGGGGAATGGATAAATGTCCTAATATATTACACTATCCATTAAAATCAACAACTGATACGACATCAAGACCGCTCTCATTTGAAGTGCATTACCCGATTCCTATTGCCGTGGGTGGAAATTCACCAAGATTATATTATAAATTAAATAATGGTTCTTATAGTTATTTAAGTCCGATAAGTCATACAGGATACTATTATAATTTTATATTACCCGGTTACCCGAGTGGGTCAAAAATTTATTATTATTTTGCTTTACAGGATTCCACAGGAACTTATTGTGTGACTTCACCGTCAGGCGGTTCGGGATTTAATCCACCAGGTTCTAATCCTCCTTCAGGCACTTATGCTTACGATATTTTTCAAACTACTTCCTTTACTTCAGGTTCTACTCCGAAACCAATTACTGATATGGAATATACTTATGATACAATTCGTGTTCCGGTACAGGGTGTTTTATCGGATATAAAGGTTACTTTTAATATTAACCATTCAAATGACGGAGATCTTTTAATTATGTTAATATCTTCAAATTTAAGTTTAACATTATGCGCATATGTAGGACAGGGAGGTCAGAATTTTACGGGTACAATTTTTGATGATACAGCATCACTATCAATTTCGCAGGGTACGCCTCCATTCACGGGAAGATTCAGACCCTCCGGTTCATTAATTAGCAATTTCAGTGGAAAGCAGATTTTTGGTGATTGGATTTTAAAAATATATGATATTAAAGCAGGTAATCAAGGTACTTTATTAAATTGGAGTATTCAATTTAAATATTTAAACCAGGTAGGTATAAAAAAGACTGATAATTTTGTGAAGGATTATAAATTGTATCAGAATTATCCGAATCCTTTCAATCCGAAAACAAAAATCCATTTTAATTTAAAAAATTCAGGGAATGCCAAGCTTGAAGTATTTGATATAACCGGAAAATTAGTAACGATGATTTTAAATGAGAAATTAAATA
The DNA here is from genome assembly GCA_041653855.1 of Ignavibacteria bacterium. GTDB lineage: Bacteria > Bacteroidota > Ignavibacteria > Tepidaquicellales > Tepidaquicellaceae > FEN-1279. The sequence continues at coordinate 25,395 of JBAZEQ010000003.1, forward strand.
TGGGAAGTTATGAAGTTTACTGGGATGCTTCGGCTTATCCGAGTGGAGTATATTTTTATAGATTAATTACAGATAAATATTCGGAAACCAAAAAAATGATTTTATTGAAATAATAATGTATTACAAATTTAATAATTTACTAAAACTTAAACCTAATTCATGAAAAAAACAGTATTCTTCTCGTTTATTTTTTTCTTTTTGTTGAAAGGATTATCCTTTTCACAAGTCGGCTTTGAACACAAGATTGATTCTATTGTTAATCTTGTATCATTGCAATCAATATGCAAAATGGATAGAGAACTCAGTGGTGATACGATAGCTATGATAGGTGGAGTTCCAAGACTTATTTTTTCGCGGGATTATAATTCACCGGGAAATGTACTTGCAGAACAGTATATTTATGAAAAATTTCAGAATTATGGTTACAGTCCGAAGTATATGGTGAATAATTCGTTAAATAAAAATATTTATGTAGTGAAGACAGGAACAAAATATCCAAACAGGAAATATATTATAGGTGCACACTTCGATTGTACGCTTATGGATATTCCTGCACCAAATGATACGGTACACGGAGCTGATGATAATGCATCCGGAGTTAGTGCCTTACTTGAAGCTGCACGTCTGACAAAAGACATTAGCTTCGATTATACTGTAATATTTGTAGCATTTGATGAGGAAGAGCTTGGT
>JBAZEQ010000004.1:0-24937 GCA_041653855.1 Ignavibacteria bacterium
TGATTGTAGGCGAACATGGACTGACCCTCGATCTTAGAGGTCACTGCCCATACAGCTTCCTCCCCGTATAGCTCAAACATTCGGCTGTAGAGCTTCTGGATGTTCTCTTCGTCGGTCTTGGAGGCCATCCAAGGCTCCCACTTGCCAGTTCGATCAGTGCCCTTAATCTGAGCCTTGATCGCCCTATAAGCGGAGTAGCGCATGAATCGATGGTCGAGGAACTTTTCAATAGCGCCCTTCTTATTGGAGACGGACTGCTCTTCGGTGTTCACCTCATCCTCGTCTTCCACAACCTTCACGATTCCGAGGGCCTGAGTAACATCCATTCCTTCCACGATTTTAATTAGCATGATCCTCTCCTGTATTGAGAATAGGTTTTACCGTGAACTTCAAGGCAAAAGTTGTTGATTGTTTTTTCTGTCACATGTCTAGATCTTATAATCTCATCAACATTAATTTTGTTTTCAATGTCTACTAATATCTGTATCTTTTGATGTTCTTGTAAATATTCAACTGGTGTAATCCCACACAACGACACAAATCTAGAATAAAATGTAGGATATGAAACACCTAACTCCATTGCAATATCTTTCATGTTTCTATATTTCAATATTTCCGATTTTGCCACTTCAATGTCAAATCCTTTGAATTGTGGATTCGCATTCATTTCTAGTCTAGGTTTAACAATTCCTGTTTGCCCTGTTAAGATGAATTGAGTGTATTCATATGGCTTCATATTATATTCTCGCTTCACCCTCTTATTGAATGTTTTCAGACTAACTCCTATAGATTGAATGACATCTGTTAATTTTTTTCCACTTTTTATAAGTTTATTAACTTCTTCAAAGTCAATAGGCTTATTTAATTTTTCAATAGATCTTATTGATTTTCTTTTTTCTTCAATGGGTTTAATATAACCCGAGGCTATTTTTGAATTTCTTATCTTATACTTTGTTTCATCTGTCATTTTATATGGATTAAGTCTAAGCGTCTCCATTCGCTTTCGAGAAATTTCTCTTTTGCTATCTTCATCTAAATTTACACCTCTACTTCCACCCGTCTCGTAATTATATCCATTACTTCTAGAGGTTGAATTATAATAGGAAATCCAATAAATCTCAGCCGCATCTAATTCTTCTTTTGTTACACATTCGCTTAGTATATTAACTGAGAAATTATCGATTCCATATTTGCGTATTGCATTGTATAGATGTCTTTTGTTATTTGTTTTTGCTAGGTGTATGTGTTTAGCTAGTCTGATTCTTAGATAGCTCGTAGTCTGGCCGACATACACCTTTCCATTTACTTCATTTGTTATTAGGTAAACAATGTTCCGATTGTTGAGTTTGATTGAATTCAAAGTAGTGCTCTCCGTCTTTATTTATAACGGAACCACATGAATTCAATATGGTGATCGGAAAAATCACACCTTGTGAAACTTTTCCTCGAATTTTAAGTGCCTTAATCCTGAACTTCTTCTTACGAAGAAACTCAAATTCAGGTTTCTTGTTCTTGGTTGTGATTTCTCTCATTTCATTCTGAATGCGAATGAGATCATCTCCAGTGGCCTTCTTCTCGGCCTTCTTGAGAATTTCGTATTGTGCCTGCAAAGCCGGATCAAGACCGTCTGGGAGAATCGAGTCCACTTCAATGTATACTACTAAATCACCAACGCTGAATTCACCCTTCTTAGTAACCACATGAAAATCGAGTACCTGAGTCATTTCGATATTATCCGCACCTTCGATAGGATATACACTAACTACCCGTTCGACGTGTGCAAGTGCTCTATCACCCATTTTTATCTCCTTCCTTAAAAGTTAGAGGGAAGATACTACAAGAGTACCTTCCTGTCAACCACATACTTTCAAATCTTAGACGAGAACCGATCCGATGATCTGAAGAACATACTTCATGTCGGCTTTACCCTTCAACTTAGGGGCAATATCCTTCATGACAGCGCCAATCAACTTCTTGCTCTTTTCTCCACCCGCAGAAATACGCTCGATCGATTCTAGAACAATATTCTTGACTTCGTCCTCGCTCATTTGAGAGGGAAGGAATTCCTTCAGAACATTCATTTGATATGTTTCGTTCTCAACAAGGTCAGTTCTTCCTGCCTTTTCGAATTGTGTAATTGAATCTTCCCTTTGCTTCACGCCCTTGACAAGTGCAGATAGCACGTCTTCGTCAGTGACTTCCTTCCTGCAGGAGGCTAGGGCCACTCCCTTGATGACGCTCACTAGAGTCCTAAGGACCAGCAAGCGAGAAGTATCCTTTGCCTTTGCCGCAGATGTTACTGCTTGATTGATTTCTTCAAACTTCTGACTCATGATTTTTCTCCATTAAATATGACATGACTGGTAAATGGCATTCGCCGCTATAACTATGATAACAATAACGACGAGCGCCTCAAGAAGAGTAAATCCTTTTCGATTCCCCATGTTTTTCTCCTTAGATTGTGAATTCAGCCTTCCAAATATCCTCGAACTTAGTCCAATTCTTGGAATTATTCTTGCCCTGTAGAAGCCATTCAGTAAAGGTAGGACAGTTCTCTTCCAAATATCTGTTGAATAGATAAGCAGAGAATCTCTTCAATTCCACTTGCTCATTTACCTTCAGAGCGTATGACTTGCGATCAAGTTCCTTGATATTCACCGATGAAATGAACGATTCAATTTTCCAGTTGATGAATGCGATCTTAGCTCTAAGAGCTTCAATTGCATTCTTCTGAACTTGAGTCAAATCTGAATAGAAATCATCAATTACTCCAGTGAAGAACATGTCGAGCAGATTATTCACAGTGTGTCCCTTATCACCTCCTCCAATTAATCGATGTAGTACCAAATATCTCTGGTTCTTTATCTTTCCCATTGGAGCAGGATTCGACAAAACGAATCCTTCAGCGTTCAATCCATACTTTGAATCTCCAGATTCAGCTTCTACGAATGCTTCCATAGCCTCTAGCGTCTTCTCTACGAGTGGTAGATCGGAAACCTTTAGTCTGTATGGCCTTTTCTCATGAAAGTCTTCTACGGCCACGCGATCAAGCTCGGAAGTGGACATGTACTCACCCGTCGATACCTTCCTTGCCAGTAGCAAGAAAAGAGTGTCCTCTGAGTATTGAGTTACTATGATGTTGTATGCAGAACACAATTCATGGAAGTAGCAGTATTCTGGATTTGCCTTTGACAACTTATCCTCGCCAAATAGCTTCATGAACAATTCAGCATAGGTGAACTGATAGTCACCTACCTTGAAAGGCTTGATCTTCCCGAGAGTCGAGATTCGCCAAGAACCCTTCCAGTAATACATCTGAATTGCGCTTCCATCCGCCTTCTGGACGAGTTCAAGATGATCGAAATCTTCGAGAAACTTATCCTTCGAGGAATAAGGGCAATGTCCTTCTCGCAAGTTAAAAAACTTTACTGGAGGACGAGAAACGTACATCCACGACCCATCGTCCAATCGAGCCATGATTGTTCCACGACACTCCAGAGTGACTGGATTCCACTTCACCGTGATAAGATCATACTTGAAGAGAAACAAGTCATCTTCAACATCTACCATCACACCGAAATCGGCAGAAAAATGATTCTTAATATCTTCCGTAGTAGCGCCGGAATTCTTTCCGAACATTTCGTTCAGAAATTCAAGTAGTGCGGACATGATGTACCTCCCTTCGTTACTAGAAGATACTGTCTTGGTCAGTAGTTGTCAACCAGTAATACTCGATTTTCTTCAGAAAACAGTTCTTTTTGCCTTTTTGACACCATCGCCCTCGCAGTCTCCCAATCAACCCATGCGAATGCATCATTCTCAGGTAAATCTCTACCATCAATTCTAGAAATGCATTTCAGAGGAGATTTTGTCAGATCTATTTTAGACCTGACATAAAAAGCATAAACTGTTTTCTTAGAAGTTCTATAGTTAAGAATTATTGAACGATTTACGACAACTAGATTCTTTTCTTCGAGATTTCTAATATTCAATCCGGTTTCTTCAATAGTTTCCCTGAACGCAGTATCTAAAAGAGAATCGCCGTATTCGACAATTCCCTTAGGAATACCCCAATTTCCATCGTTTCGAGAAAAACTACCGTTAAATTGACTTGCGTGACAAATCAAATATTTCCCAAACGAATCAATTAGTAAACCAGAAGACTTCATTTGACTATTTATTTTCAATGTTGCCAATTGCGAGATCGAAATCATAACCATCTACCATTTCTGAAGCGGGCACATTTGGCCTTTTGCCTTCATATTTGTGAAGAAGTTCTCCAGTTCTCATTTCTTCAACCTTGTCGAAAAGATCAGGCGTCTTAGAAAGAATTGCCAGCTTAAACCACGGAATCAAAGTTGCAATCAACTCTTCATCGCTAAATCCCATTAGAAGACAATTATCTCGATTATACTTTCTAATTTCAAGCCAGCAATAATAACAATTACGCTCCTCGGACTCTCTATCTTCATGATAGTTTTCATATCTATATTGATGATAAACCAAGGTAGAAACTAGTCGAACAAAATAATTGAATTGATCCCTTTTCTTCGCGTACTCAGGAGTCCTATTTGGAATATCATCATGAAATTCAAATGCAAAAGTAGCAAGCATCTTGGCTCGATACTCGCTCATTGTCTTGTAATTGTGTTCTTCAGTTGCCGACATGGTGATTAATCCATTCTCGGAAATGAAGGATTCCAACTCATTCTGTGCATAAGCATATGCATGGAGATAAATGTCGAATTCACATTCCTTATATCCATATTCGAAATACAAGTCCCTGAAAATCCTAAAATTAGCGGAAAGAGTCTTCGCGTTATTGATAAGACCCTTCTGTGCGATGGTATCTACATGGATTTCCATATGCACCTCCTAGTTACTTAGAAGATACGATGAGATGTCAAGAAAGTCAACCAATAAAATAAGTAGATACTCCAGCCCGCTGAAAAACCTCGTCGGTTAGTTCACAGTTGTGATCTACTCGTTTCTCATTGAAATAATAAACATGAGATATGCCGCTCTTGATAATTTTAGATGCGCATCTAGGACAGGGATAATGAGTACAAATTAAAATATGATTATTCAAGAAAGAACTAGGAGAATAGCTAAGTGCATTTTCTTCTGCATGAATCACAAGTGCATTTTTAGTTTCTCTCACATCCCAATACTTCGGGTCATCAGGGAATCCTGCAGGAAAGCCATTATATCCTTGAGATACAATAGATAGGTCTGGCCTCAATATCATTGCAGCAACCTTAGTCCTTGGATCTTTGGAAAGTGAAGAATATACAATTAGCATATCCTTGAACACTTTTAATTTATGATCAGGAATTGGACCCTTAATCACAATTTTACTATGCATCATTCCTTCTACAGGAGGAATTAATGTTCCGTCAATCAATGTCCGGCCTTTCGTCGTCTTCTACAATTTCAGACTCTTCTTCTATTTCCATATGAGGAATCGTAATGTGCAGGGAGATAATTGGAAGCTGAATACTCAATACATTCCAATATTCATGACTGTTCCATCCTACGCCAAGCCCAATAAACCAATCAAATTCGACATATAATTCCATTATCTGCGCTCCTAATGAAAATCTGGGTTTGTAAATTTGAAATTACCTGCAGAGAATTGCTTGTCTGAAACATTTCCAGTCTTTTCATTTATCACAGTATCAGTGACTTCTGTATAAGATCTGAAATATACTTCAAAAAGTTCCTCTGTTTTTCTATCCTTGTATTCGACTATCACCTAAGGCTCCTTTGCGCCGTATATTTCGAATCTATAGTAACCTAGGTTAACGCAAGTCACAAATAGATCCCATGTGACTATTCTAACATCATTTGAAGGCAATATCTGCCATGTGCCGTCAGGTAATCTAAGTTTCTGAATTATCTGATAACACTGACCTGTACCCCAAGAATGATGATGACATCTACTATTAGGTCTTAATGGGATGACTACTTCACCTGAAAATTCACCTTCTACTGATACCATACCATAATTTATTCAAAACGAATCAAAATTCAACTTATGCCTAATTTTTACTAGACGGATAAACATCTGATCGTCAAGTATACGGTCGATTGGCTTCCATGTTCTATATTTCCAATAATCTAACAAGGCTTCGATCTCTTGATAGAGTTCTTCGGCTCTTTCATATGCATCTTCATCTTCAAATTGACTTCTATTTACAGGGTCGTTATTTCCTGTCCATTTCTTATAGAAGAGGTTAAATGAAGTGCATAGTAATTCTTCAGGAAAGTCAGTCTTGAAAATCTTACTAGTCCAATCCTTCAACGTGTATTTGAAAAAATACCAGATGCCACTACGTTCACGAATCTGGATGCGCTCCCAAGCGTCTATACGCTTAGCTGTCATGTTGTCCTCCTCCTGTTCAGATTGTAACACAAAGCTCACTAAATATAGTCGTGGACCTCCACAATACACCAATAACCCATTGAGACTCTCATGGACTACAAAGAAATAAAGAAGCTGCAGAAACTAGTAAGGAAACACTATGCGGCCTATTCAGTTGGACTAAATTCAGATGTTGAAAATACATATCCGATTAGGTCCGAAAGATTCCAAGCATTCGACATAGGCAGATTAGAGCGTGTTCGTAAGCTGGAAAGAAAGAAAGGGTAGTTATGAGAGACAAAAGCACTTACGCTAAAAAGAAGCGTAAGAAGGCAGAAGAATCTGAGAATCATTCGGTATCCTCAGAGGTTTACCTGTATTTGCCTGAAAACTATAGGTCAAAAGTATTAACTCAATCTACACTAGCTAGATTAATGGAAATTGTTTCATTTACAGTATATGAAGAGAATAAGAACGTAACTAGATTCGTCTCTAGCGTTGGTAAAACGGATAAATTGCGCTCCATGGTAAATGTGCTAGAACAGGTATACCGAATTCTTACTGAATATGATTATGATGATGAGATAAGTGATGTGGAATTGGAAGATCTCATTAGCGAATATTTCAAAAATACCAATGATTCCGAATATAAGTGGAATAAGGAAGCGATTTATCAGGACGCCCGAGGAAGATATTTTACCCCTCGCACAGAAAATCAAAAGATACTGGTAGAATCTATCAGAAAAAACATAGTGACTATTGTAGAAGGAGCGGCAGGTACTGGCAAATCTAGAATTGCTCTGATAATGGCCCTGAATATGCTTGGAGATAATAGAATAAACAAGATCATTGTGATTAGACCGCTCGTTGCAGTAGGCGGAGATATTGGTTATTTGCCGGGGGGGGTTGATGAGAAAATAGACCCTTACCAGAGTCCAATCTCAGAAGCCCTTATTGAATTGATAGGTAAAGACACATATGATGAATACATAGAGAATGAGAGAATTATATTGTATCCTGCCGCTTTTGCGAGAGGTTGCAATATCTCTGATGCATTTGTCATAGTAGATGAAGCCCAAAACTTTGATGAAGTGACTCTCTTGACTCTTTTGACTAGAATTTGTGGAAATACTAAAATGGTATTGACAGGTGACTCGTCACAGGATGATAGAAAAAACAAACATCGAGAAGAATCTGGTCTATCTACAATTAAAAAGAAGCTAAAAGGTGAAGATGGGCAGGGCATTGAAAACGTCGCAATTGTTGAAATGGGATTTGATGATGTTCAGCGAAGTAGAATAGTCAAAGATATTCTGATAGCCTTCGATGTTTAATCACAAGCCCCCTCAAAAGAGGGGGTTTCTTTTTGACAATAAATACAAACATGGCACATGAAATACATTTGAACTCTCAAGAAAATAATTGGAATGAGATGGATAAGAAGCTAATTAAGGCTTTTGCTGAATATCTATTTAAGGTACTTGTTGTGAAATTTCCTGTTAAGATTGAGCTTAAACAATCATATGAAGATGGAAATGTAGCCGTTTCGACTGATCTCCGACTCGCTTATGTCTTACCTGAAGAAAGATCCATTATAATTTACTGCAAGAATAGGGGTCTTCTTGATATTTTACGATCAATTGCGCATGAAGTCATACACATGGAGCAACAAGATAAGGGTTTACTAGATAATGTTAAAATATCATTCTATCTACCCGACGAAAATGCTGAGGGATATGGCTTGGAATACGAGGCGTATGGTAAATCTGGAATCATCGTCCGAAACTTTAGAGCGATTCTCGATAAAATGTCAAAACAGTGAGGACCTATGAAGGTATTTGAAGCCTGTTTGACTAATTACTGTAACTTCAAATGCAGTTATTGTATTTCAGACTCAAAAAGAGGATCTGATAAATTCTCAGAACCGCTCAAATTAGACGATTCAGGTAATTTACTACTACATGATAAGGAATTATCACAGGAAGAAGTCAATAAACGGGCTGTTATTCTGCAGGAACAAGGTCAATTAGCATTGGATGAGTATGTATCAAATGAACATAAGGCTTGGGTTGCGAGAAGTCACCTAAAACATGATTATACTGATTGGTTGGATTTCGAAAGCCTAATCAAATTTGTCAGATCCCGATTATCAGATGATTGGGTAATTACTCTCACAGGAGGAGAACCTCTATATTATCCTAATATTGAATACTTGATTACTGAATTATGTAAAACTAATCAAGTAGTAGTGACAACTAATGCTTCATTGATTAGAAGCAAAACAAAGCTATTAGAAATTGATCGAAATAAATTATTCTTTAGGGTTGGATTTCATCCAGAATTTAGGAACTTAAAGACATTTGAAGAATGTATGCGATTTATTATAGAGAATAAATTCAAATATGTAATTAACTATGTAGCGCACCCAAAATATTATGAAAATTCAAGCGATCTATATCAAAAACACTTAAATTATTTGAACGAAAATGGTTATTTGTATGAGATAACTGCATTTGAAGGTAGATATAATAAAGAAACCTACCCGAAACCGATAATGTTTCGAAGTGAAATAGAAAATACATTATTCAGCGAATTCGATAAATTCTCATTAAGTAGATCAGTCATAGGATCTTCATTCATTATGTCAGAGCCTAATGGCGAAATATATGAATGTCACGGAAAATCTAAGAAACTTGGCGATGTTTATTCAAATACACTCAATCTTGAGCGAGTAATTCATAAAGCATGCTTTTCAGTCACTGGATGTAATGCTTCCAAATCAGCAAATACCTATCTAAGACTACTATTCAACGACAAACTTGAGTGATTTTTTGACCAAAAAAGTCACTAAATATACATGTTAACCACCATATAAGAGGATCTCAAATGAGTGAAACATATACAAAGACCCTAAACACCGAAGAATACCTAGCGGTTTATAAGCTAGGTGAATATTTCGACGGGAGTGAAGTTGCTAGATTCGTAGCTTCAAAGATCAATGAGAGAATCGCAGAGGGAATTCGAAATGATAGTAAGAAGGAACCTGCCTTTGATGAGAATAAGAAGCCTGTTCTTGATGAAGAAGGTAAGCAAAAGATTAAGGTCACCCCTCCAGATAGGATGAATATTGTATTCACAAGAGCAGAATTAGACGGTTTCTTCATTGGAGTTAAGGAATCGGTTGCTAAGTCAGAGGTCAAGGCTGGAGATATTCAAATCATAAAGGGAGTATGTAAGTCTCTAGGAATGTCTCGTAGATTCGAATCGTATTCAGACGGAATATTGAGTAAAATCAGTAAAAACACAGATCCTCTAGATGAGGAAATTATCACTGAACCTCTAGATTAATAACAAGACCCTCGAAAGAGGGTCTTTCTTTTTTCCCCCTAAGATCAAATAGAAACCTTAGATAAATAATTCACATGTTGAACCTTAAAGATGTCACCGGAGTAGAATCTTCTCCAATATCAAAAAGCATTCTAGAAAATTCTTTAGGAAATAACAACTTAAAGGATTCTAGAGCATATGCGAACTATGAATTCATACTCAGTAGCTTACAAGATGGGTCGTTTAAGGCTCCTTCCGTCATTTTCGCTTCAGGTAACGGGACATTCTATCCAAAAAATACTGCATATCAAGGAGAATTCTACTCAGCCAATATACTAGCTCGCGAGGGATATACCAATAGCTGGATGACTTCTTATGGAATAGACGAGAATTACAATTTATCTTATTATGATGGATCTACATTATTCAAATCATTAAGCATTAATCCAGCTACAGGTAGAGGTAAAATTCGCTCTATTGAAGTTAGAAATGGAAATCTACCCGGACAGGCTGGTTTCGTGCAATTCCTTCTTGGATATAATGAAAGCGCATCTACTAATAATGTCGGAAAGTATAGACATAACTTTAGAACTCGTCATTCTACATTATCTAATAGCGAAAATGCAATCGATCTTTACTTATGGGATTATATCAATGATTCAGAAAACGATGTAGGTTCAAGAAGAGTTTTTAGCCTATATGGGACAGGTAGCGTTGAAATTGTGAGCGGAACCCAAATATTTGGACCTCTTAACATAGTAATAGAAACTGAAGAAGAATTAGACAATGAACAATCAACTCTCGCGATCCCAGGAAAAGGCGTAATATACTACAACGAAAGTAAAAATAGATTTAGGTATTCAGAAAACGGTAATGCATTTAAGTATTTCGGTACAGGTAATGGAGGTTCTAATTTTGAAAGCGCACCTTTGGTGAATTGTTCAACCTTTAGAGATTTAAGTTCTGATATAGCTAATCCGCATGCAATAGGGGCTTATTTCTTTGCAAAAGATCCTATTGAGATCAAGGCAGTATGCACCGTAATACAGCTTCTAGATTCAATGAATATATCTGAAATACAATTTGCTATTTACAAACCAAACCTATACATTCAAGCTGGCAATGATATTGCGATGATCGGTAGTACAAACAATAGAGTCATGGATTTAATTGATAGTGGAGAAATACATATAATTAATGCCCGTAACGTGTACAGTGTAGGCGAATTGGAGACTCCTGTAACTGTTCAAGGGTGGTTTTGTGTGGTATTAGCTGCATCACCAAATACAGAATGGCCTTCTATATACGCCACTATGAATATGTCTGAAATGATGTCGATGGCGGATCTTGAGGGTAGGGTCCCTCTCCAATTTATTCGTGATGATATTGTTGTAGATAATGAATCAAACAGATTAGATATGTGGCCTGATACTATTAATTCAATAAATGCAAATGCATCAGGAATGATCAATAAGAACGTGATACCTTACATTAAATTGGAGATAGCATAATGACTAGCCCTTTGCTCCCTAATTCCAGCTACGTACTAAAAACAGGCACCTTTGATGGTTCTCAGGTATTTGAACAACTACCACTAGGAGCAAAAGTTATAGGAACTGACGCAAACGGAAATCCTATAGACGGCTCAGATAATTTACAAACCGATTTGAATTATGTGGCTAATGCGTCATTAGTATACGAAGGAACTCAATTTCAAGATATTAAGTATTATCAAGAACCTGCAATAGGAAGTCCATTTAGAATTCCAGTAGGAACCCCGTTTTATTACTACCAGTATGGATCATATGACCCAATTGATTTATTAGACCCTCCTCTTGTAATTACATATGATTCAAATGGATACATAACATCCCCGGTAGATGTTGGAACAGGAGATTCTTTAATATTTGATGAAAGCCGCAATAGGATAGATCAGAAAGTAATTCATACCGAAATATATTTTAGTTATGCTGATCAATTGGTTAGATGTGATGAGCCTATTAAAGATTCACTTGGAAATCCAACTTCTCCAGATTGGAACGATGATTCGTTAGATACTGACCCTAATCAACTAACTAATGAGATATATGATTACAATGGAGTTCGTGTTGGCAGACGTGAAGTTAGTCTATTAAATGAAGATGCAATTGCTTCAGTAAATGTGGAATTTAATATAGACGATACTTGGGAAGAAGGCGACATTAAACAATTCTACTTTAGATCCTTGATGATGCCTATTAAAATGAATTCATCTGTTTATTATGGAATTAATGCCGACTTAAAAAAAGTTCAAGGCAGAGTGATTCTAACTGTAGAAACTGAAGAGGGTATTGGGTTCATTTATCTGCATAGCTATGCAGATAATCATGTAATTGAAGACGAATCATCAATTGTTCGTACAGATAGGGCATACACCATTAGAGTTGACCTTCGTAGAACTAATGACACATTGGTTCTGGTTTCGTGTGAATATAGAATTCCTTTCTATTACGAAGACACTATTAATTCCATTTACAAACAAGGTGAATTTACATTTAGAACATGTAATTACAAAACATTAGCAGGAACAGAAAGTGGAGTAGCGTCATCTAGTAAAATATTCTACCCTTCTACTAAAAAAGCATACAACAAAGTAACAATAAACATTGGATCTGATTGGTCACCTTCTCTTGTAGGATCAAGCAATTGCTGGGCATACTATAATCTAGCAAAATTAGATGAAAGTGGAGATTCTGAAGTTCATTTATGTATTAAGACATTCACTAATATTACCGACGCAACTGATCTCCCACAATAACAACTAAATAGGTAATGACATGAACATTTCCAAATATTACAAAATGGATCCTACAGATTCTACATCTGTAAGACTTGAACGATTTCCTTCAAATGCAGTTGCACTAAAAACTGATGCAGACGGAAATATTTCTGATGCGGGTCAAGATGTTTATAAAGTCAAAATCAATGCTACAGACGATAATCCTGATTTTCTAGAAGCTAAAATTTCAGACGTAAATGATATACAATTCAAAGCTAATTCAGATAATGATAAAATAGATTCTGTAGTCTACCAGTTAACTGGCTTGGGCGGCATCCTCATACCCGTCAACAGTGACTTCCAGTGGTCTGGAGGCGGTCGCGGTATTGCGGCAGGTCGCGGCTACCTGGATGGTGTCGAGTACGATTGCTGGGTGGGCCAGGATCTCGATGGTTATCTGTACTGGACGTCCGACGAATGGAAGACGACAGAATACGACAATTCGTTGAGACAGGCTTTTGGCGAAACCGGTTGGGTTGGCTTGTCGTTTGTTTGGATGTCCAACCTGTCCCAGTATGCCTGGGTGGCTGGCAAGGTTGGAACAAACACGCTCTACTACGCCTTACACATTCCAGCCAACTACCAGTTGGACGGCACCCTGAGTACTGCCGCGTGGGTTGCGTTGCCGTATGTATCTGGCGGGGGTTTCCTTCCCTCCGAAGCCATCGACATGGTACAGACGGGCAACACCTTCTTGTGGACAGGAAGTAGCAGATACGTCGGAAAGACGAGTGACTTTACGACCTTCACAGAGGCTCTTGATGGCGGTGCCATCGTTGGCGCCGTGACCACAGACCGCAACTCGAATGTTCTGGCCATCTGTCGCGATTCGGGCAAGCTCTGGATCAGCGCTGACGCTGGCGCAACCTGGACTACCCCCGCGTATATCTATGTTGATGACGCAGTCGTGACGACACTTCCTGTCGACCTGGGTGAGTCCTGGGGATCGTCCGCGTACGGTTTGGGTGTGTGGATCGCTGCCAACTACAACAGCGGTGTGGGAAGTGTTTCGTTCTGCTACTCCTACGACTTGATCCGCTGGTATACCGTTCGTTCGGCTGTGCCTAAGTCCTTCTACAGCGTGGGCTTCGACGGCGTGAAGTTCTTCGCCACATCGGTCGTTCCCAATGCTGTGCCCCCCATCTACCAGATGCTGGCCAGCAGCATCGCCGCCAAGCGCCTCCTGGTGGCCGAGCGTGGTATTGCCGTCGATGGTGACACGTACCTCCGGGACCACCCTGGTGCGGCTCGCCTGGGCACGGATGGGAATGGGAAGATCATGAGTCTGCCCGAGTCGACTCCGAGAGCCTGGGGGATGTACAATGGTCTGGCGCCGCAGTTCGACCTCGCGGACCCTGCTGGAGCACCTCTGCGCACCGTGGACGGCTACGCCCACATGGCTATCATTCCGGCAACTGGTGTTGTTTTATTGACTTTCAACGTAGAAGCCACCGTTTTATTTCGTTCCAATGATTTCGGGGACTCGTTTTCGAGCGTGACATTGCCGTCTTTGAAGATATGGGACCGCCTGCTGGTTACGCAGTCGGGCACGGTTCTTGTCTTCACGGGCGCCTGGAATAGGTGCAGCCGCAGTACCGATCAAGGTGCAACCTTTGGGCCTGCTATTGTTATTCCTGATATGGGCGCTATCCACTACGCTGTGCAGTTGGATTCTGGACGAATTATCGTCACGCAGTCTGGATTTAATTGCGCGTATTCAGATGATGATGGTCTCACTTGGTCCGCTGGATCTCTTGGGCCTTTCGGTAGCATCTGTCACTCATCTGTTGGGGATCGAGTCGTTAGCGTTGATACTGGTGGTGTTTGCAAGTGGACGACCGACGGTGTTACTTGGAATACGGTCGCCATGCCTTCTTTTGACGGAGTGTCCGAGCCTTGTGATGCTGGTGGTGTTTTGCTTTGCCTTAATGCTGGCGGAACAACTTTCGCGAAATCAATCGACGGTGGGTCAACTTGGGTTTCGGGTAATTCACTAATCGGTTCGTCTACAAATTCTTGGTACCGCATGGAATATGTTCCTTTTTGCGACTTCGCTCTGGGCTTCTACAACAACGCAACGGGAACTGATTATGTGATGTGTGGCACCACGTCCAAGAACGCCTTCTTCAATGTGCACTTCCCGGCCACCCAGAACCGTGTCCAACGTGTCATCGGCGTTCCATCCCGAGGCCTCCTGTTCGTGTTGACGCAAAGGCTACTCTACCGCGTCCCGGTGCTCTGACAGCATGCTCCTCACACCATCCAAAACATCCGCAGCCGAACAAGCCGCACGTCGCCTCGGGGTCGACGTGTCGTGGCTCCTGGCTGTCATCGAATCTGAGTCGGGGGTAACCCGCAGATCAAGAATCCCACCAGCTCGGCGCGGGGTCTCATCCAGTTCATGGACTCGACCGCCCGAGATCTTGGTTTCAGTGACTCCCAGGAGCACTTCAACAATATCGTCTACAATCGATTATGTTGAATCTACCCTAGCTAATATCGTATCGGGAATAACTGGATTAAGTGCATCTAAGAACTATTTTATTGGATTGATCTGGAAATCGCCCACTGATTTTAATTTGCTTGGAGTAGCAGGAACAAATCTAAATCCAACATATAAAACCCGTGGACCTGCAGTATATGTTGATAACTTGGCCGCTGATTTGTCAACACCTCCTACCTCGATAGTAAATAGTTCAAAGTCTATCAGTGAATCCACTAATAGACATTATTTTAGAGTTTACAACCCATAAGGAAATCAGCAAATGATAAAACCAATATATTCAACAATATACAGCTTAACAAGGGACGGTGTGACTGAAGTCATTTTCTTGAATTCAGTAGCCCTCGCTAATATCGGATACGATACTATTCGAGCAGTTGAACTTGGAGATATTATAGTTAAGGATTGTTTAGGTAATATAATTCAACCAAATATAGCTGCTAGTATACTAAATGAACTTACTTCACTTGCTAGTGAATTCATAAAACAAGTTAATAGTGAATCATTAAATGACGCATATCTAAGATTCACCATTCAGTGCAATTGGAATATTAGTTCTGGATTGCTAATGATCTCTATAGTTAGATCACATATGTTACATGTTGGTCTAAGCCAATATGGGTTAAATTCTATCCAAATGTCGGCAAAGCTCAGTTCGTTAATTGGATTAATGCAGGTAGGGATGTTTTCTGAAAGCATAGTGGTTCTGAATTCATTAGAAAGAGATGGATTCCTTACCGAAGAAAGAATTCAGCAATATACTGCAATGTTAATGAGTGCAAATGCAATAGATGATTAAAAAAACGATCACATTAAAGCAATTGCCTATAGAGCTTTTTTCAGAATACTCTAAACATGGTACTATTGAATTTAAGACTCATTCAAGCAGAATTATTATTACTGCCATGAGAACAAAATCAAACGTAGCTGACATAAATGGTTCACTGTATTTTTTTGGAAATACATATAATCAAATAAACCCTTACAAGACAGTCAAAAATTATAATGATTTAGTGTATTTCTGTAATCAATTAGCTCATTCAATGGACGAATTGATAAAAGGTCACCTAACTGATGTAACATATTTAAGCGTCTCTGATATTATGAATAGGGGTAAAATTGCTGAGAAGCTACTAACCTCAAAAGACGCTGTATATCCTGACTACACTGTTGAATTGTACGATAAAGATGAATTCGAAATTACTATTGACGAAAACCGTGGTATGATATGGACTGAAGAAGAACTAATGATTAATAGAGTTGGTAGTTTTGAACTATATAAACTATTCAATGCTGAGTATTTGAATTCACTGTATATCGTAAAGATGGCACATAATCGAGATTTGGACATCGGTGGTATAATGAATCTATTACCTCAAGTTGAAATGAAGAAAGCAATAGACGTTGTCACCATGTTTGACTCTAAAATGTACGTTACCGTATGCCTACACGTTCCCGAGGGGTTGATACCTGAGATATTTGGCTATAAATTAAAAAAGCGAACCACTAAAGTTCGCATTGAAGATCTAACAATTCAGTATATCTCAAAGTCTGTTTAATTCTTCCATCTGCTCAAAGATAATTCCCAATGTCTTCGAGTCATGGAGATGAGATTCCATCAACTTATTGTATTCAATGCCCAATTCTTTTCGGTTATTGCCCCTGAATTCATCATTATATTTTACTAGTTCGCCATTTAGCTTGAGATATTCGTCTATGAGTGTAATTATAAGTGGATTGGGGTTGATTCTTGGCCTTACTTGCTTGACCCTAGTGTAGGCACCTTCAATCGTCTCCCCCGCCCCTAGCAGGCTTCCTATCGCCATGGCGGGGGATCTGGATAGACCTAGCTGGCAATGCACCAAGAGGTTCTGTCCAGCCTTGATAGCACTTGCACCAAATGTTATACCCTTCACGATTTCTTCCATATTAGGTGCATCTTCTAAGTTAGGTCGAGATACATCATCCATATTCAATCGCATCCAATTATTAGGATCTTTCCAATAGGTAGGATTCAAATCTATCACAGATTGAGTAAATCCATACATTTTATCATATAATTCATATTTGGATAGGCAAGATAACAGTTTCTTAATTTGGTACTGCTCTATGAAAGACGGTACTTCTGTCACCCCGCATATCCGCACTTCGGACATTATATGAACCTCGAACTGAACTTCTCTAAAATCACCTTAATCTTAGGTGCAGCTTGCCTTGTTGCATCGTCTGGACACCAATAATCAAGATCGCCTTCGGATAGAAGTTGAATTGCTTCATTTAGGACACGGCATGCCTTATTTCTAGCGGCAGAAACAGAATCCAAGTCCTGATTGAATACGTCAGCGCCTTCAAGACCCTGATTACCAATCTTTTCAGCCAATTCAACTATAGATTTACCAGCTAAAGCCTTTTCCTTATGCTTATCCAGAAATTCTTGGTTGATTTCGACGGGAGGTTTTCTATCTCTTAACGCCCTATTATATGTTGGGGCGCTGTTTGGGGCGTGTCTAAGAACGCCTTCGTCGTCAGACATAGGAGCAGATGCTCCAATTGCTTCTGACATTGCTATTATATCAAGTGCTTTACTGGCCATGGTCTTATTTATCCTTTTACAGTTATTTCTCTTACAGAGGTAAGGTAAATACCCGAAACCTGAGCATTCTTAAAACAGGCAACGAATATTCGTTGTCCATTTGTCTCTTTGCTCAATGCGGCAAACTTCACTGCATGATCTGCAATGTGAGCCGTTTCTTGAGTAATTATGAGTTTGTTGAGTATTGCAGGATTTTTTAACCCATTGTGTTTACACCATGAGCGTATACACCACAACGGAGTAACTCCTGCAACCAGTACAGGAGTTTCCATTTATCTATCCCATTTACTCAATGGACAAACCGCTTTATCGAAAGTAACTTTCTTTCTCAATTCAGAATCAGGCCAAAATCGAGTCTTAGGGCATCCACATTTCTTGCAATAGTAATATGGATTCTCTACTGGGTTACCTGCGGCATCTAGGTTACCTGAGGAATTTCTTCTCTCAGTCAACATCCATTCGCAAGAAAAACATTTAGCAAGCCGCTGCATCTGAATGTCTGGTAAAGATTCTCCACCAAACTTAGCTTCTAGATAAGAAACGGCCTTTCTCATTCCATCCAAGATCATTTATAGAATCCCTCTTGCTTCCATTTATCTAATTTCTCTTGACTAATAAATTTCTCTTGAATATATATTTGCGCATCTACTTCACTACAATTAAGTCTTAACATTACAATTTGAATATCTTCGTCTTGCCATAGTTTAGTTACTTTTCCGTTTTTCACGTACTTATAATTAAACCTTTTGATTCTTCTTAGTAGGTTGGCAGTAATCATTGCCCTAACAGGTTCTGGGACAGATGACCACTCATATGAATTGATATATTCGAATACCCTAGATCCAAACATCTGAGGATTACTAGATAACGTGCGATTAGTTAGAAAAGTGTTGTACCCTTCATAATCGTCTGACCCGTTCAGTACGTTGGAAACGAATTCCCAAGGTGCTACTGAGGCCATGCAATAACCTCAACTGCTGATTCAACAGCATTCTTCACATCACGCTTCTTTGCGTAATGAGGTTCTAACTTAATAGGTGCCTCTTCATAATTGTTTATGTTTATTTCCTTGGCTTTTCCAATGCGCTTGACGAAATATCCCCAAGCAATCTTGCCGTCTCTGGTTTCTTTTGGAAAAATTGCAGCTACTTCTTCATCATTTACCATGTATCGATATGTTGCGATCTCATGTGTGATTTTTGACCATCTTCCGACCTTCTTAGGGGCCTTTTCCTTTGCCATCTTCATTATAGCCCTCCGAGAATTTTTTGAAGCTGTGCTAATTTCTTTTCAGCTACTTCTCTACGCTCGATTTCTTCTTGGCATCGAGCTTCAACTACTTGATTGATTATTTCGTGAATCTCTCTCAGATAGACAGGTATATTGTCTGGAGTTAATTCCCCATCCTTATATTTGTCCTTCTTCGAAGGCTTAGGTTCTTCATTGACAGGTTTAGCCCTTTGTTTCCGTTCTTTCTTGGGCAGGGGGGTCTGCTGTACTTGAGGAGGACCAAACTGTTGCATTCCTAGCGGCGGTGCAGTCTTGCTACTTTCTATGCCACTCTGAGGGGAATTTATTAGTCTCGCTATAATAGTTCGGATCCCTTCAAACCACTGTGGCACATCTAGTCCCTCTTCTTCTAATTCATTTCCCCTATCCATTAAATGATCTTCAACCTTGAGAAGATCGTCTCTAGTGAGATCAACCCCGCTTATGATTGATCTCAATATGTAACTAATCGAAGCAATATCTTCATGATCCAAAAATCGCTGTAGAAATGCTACTTCGTTAGGATGTAGGGTTTGCGCCATTGTTGACCTCTGTAGTCTATTTTAACAGAGAAGCCATCGTTCGATGGCCTCTGATTAGAAGTAATTGCCTGCCCTTTGCTGATCCTTAGGAATCAGATCACTATGTTCGACCAAGTCAACCGTTTCATCAAATACGTGAAGAATTTGATCATATGACATCGAATCATAGTAAGTAATATCTCCGGGGAAACTAATCTTAACCGCATTATATGGGTTATATAGAATAACTTCTCCAACCTTAATGCCGGGATCTCTCTCAATACCCGCAATATTAGGAATTGGATCACCGACTGCAACTATGATTCCCTTTACAAATCGTCCATCAGAACTCATGTTGCCAGATAAGATTAACTGACCCTTCTTCTCATGTTCGATTCGCTGTACTAAAACTCTGTTTCCAAAAGGGCGACCTAGTTTCTTTTCTTCAGACATCAATATCTCCTTCGGCTATTACTCCGTCTGAAGATATTGTAACAAATCTTCCTTATGTGGAGAAAAAGTAATATTCTTTCGGAGGCGTTTAATGCCACGTTCATGAATACGATATAGCTTTTTCCGGTGAATCTGAGTCTCTTGCGAAATTTCTTCGAACGTCATTATTTCTTTAGTAAATCCACACCTGAGTCTAATGACCATGGATTCATCTTCAGGAATATCATTCAAAAGAGCTTCAATCGCTATCGCAACTTTCTTGGATTCCAAATTTTCTTCAGAGTCACTAAATGTTGTTTGTATGATACTATCACCAAATGTAGATTGACTATCTGAATCGCCAAATTCTCGTCTGCTATCCAACGGAATATAAGAAAATCCCATATCTTCTTGCTTATTGTGAGGCTGGTGAATTAGTCTGGACTTACATCTGATGTAATATGAGATGTAATGCTTAATCCACCACACAGCAAATGACATGAATTTGATGCCCTTATCAACATTGAATTTATCAATGGCCGAGATAATACCTCTCGCGCCCTCGTTGACTAAATCAGTTGTAGTATATTCGTCGCTAGGTGGATACTTAGATACAACCCTTCGAACAAATCGCAAATTCGATTCAACTAGCAAATCTTTAGCTTCTTTAGATCCTTGTTTGGCCAATTTCACTAATTCAATTTGAACGTCTGAAGGAAAAGGTTCCTTCAGGTACAAAGAATCTTCACAAATGTTTTTATTTCGCACGGTAGCCTTTCTGCTGTCCATGCAAACATAATACTTTAAGTGTTACATGATGTCAACTATGAAAGTCGGCGTATTAGATCCAACATAAGATCCAGCTATATTAAATTCAAAATATTCTATTGCAGATTCCTCGTCCATATCATCATGTGCTATTAGACATTCAATGCATTTTCTGGCGTCGTATGTCACAGAATATTCGTTAAATTTAATAGAGAGTCCGACGATTGCACCGTCGAACTCTTCAGGTAAAAGAAGAACTTCGATCTCACTTCTCTCACAGAAATCTATTATTTGCTGTCTGCTCTGCATTTTCAGTTCTTTCTTTCAATTGCTTAAGATTATTCAATATAACCATTGGCATATAAGGTAGCCATTCATCTTTCAATCTCATCTTATACAATGCCAATTCAAGCGTTGTCTTTGGTTCGATTGGCTGATATAGTAGCTTCATTCCAGCTTCTTCAGGGGTTCTTCCAGCCTTACGATTATTGCAACTCTTGCATGCACTAATGCAATTCAACCAACTATCTTTTCCACCCTTAACAACAGGAACAATATGATCCACAGTCATGTACCTAGAAGAGAATTTCTCTCCACAATATGCACATACGTTATTATCTCTATCGTTAATTGCGTCATAGTCGAATTTAACTCGCTTGCTAATACGCAAAGAGCGAGGGGCTACTATGATTTCAGGGAGATACCATTGATCGTTGGCTGAATGAACAATTTTATTACTATAGTCAAGAACAGAAAACCTATCACTAAGCACATTGGAGATAGCTTCTTCCCATCCTACAACTGCCATTGGCTTATATGAATTGTCTACTATTAGTACTTGGTGTTCCATTTTAACCTCATAGAATCAGCGGTTCTGATTCTGCCTTTCTTTTTCTATTGGCCCTGTTATATTTTGCAGGTACTACCCCACCCCATTGAGCCTCTACTATTTTCTCCCTTTTATCTGCGGTAGCTACACTCATCTCTTTAATAATTTTACGCATATTTGTCAAGTGTTTTCTAACTCTCTTAACGGTGGAATATGAATTACCGTCCGCCATTGCAGTAAAGTCTCTTCGAAGTGATTCGGAAACTTCTAATAGCAATCTGACGAGGGTATGATACATCTCCTCGTCTTTCTCAATCACAAGACGCTTACGCATGAACTTATTGTAGCAGAGGAGAGGCCCTAAGCCCATCCAATCACATCAAGAAGCTCATACTGTAGTGATTTCGATATTGAATATACTCTCGAAGATACCCTAAAGAATTTATCCAAGCGAATTCTTGCTTCTCAGCTTCACTACTATCATACGATCTAGTCTGTGGATGAGACACTGTAATAGAATAATCCCTGCCTACAAGTTTCCCGTCTTTCTTCGCGAACATTGCGGCTAATAGGTCTATTCCAAAACCAATCTTATTTATTTCATTATCTACATTTCCAACTGAATATGCGGCATCTGCAGATAGCATCCAGCACATTCCATCTGTATTAGGAACAATCTTAATGTCCCGCGAATGATCAGGTAGCGCCGATGGATCATAGTTCCAGAAAGTGAAATTCACATTAGGGGCATAAATTGCGGCCCTGTCTGATCTAAAGAAAGATTTCGCATTATTCACCAATTTTCTAGCTTCAGGAATGGTAACGTCAGAAGTTATGATCATCATATGACTTCCAACCAGCATTCCAAGTGCCTCATTCCATAATCCACTATAGTAAATGTTATCGAACGAATATACGTAATCGAGGTCTGGAACATCATTACCACTATCACTATCTAATATTACCGCCTGAACTCCTATTTCATCAAATTGGCTCCTCAGCTTCAGCGCATTATCCATTTGACCGTAATTAAAGATAAAGACTTGTAGGTCAAAATCCATCAAAGGGGCTGACTTTTCTCCAAAAATATAACTCCACATGCGCTCCAATATGAAATCTTCAGGCGGAGATGCTCTCTTTGAAATTAACTCTCTGACATTAATATAAAAATCTAGTGAATTACGTAGAATTGCATCTCTACTTGCGACAAACTGAGCACCTGCTCCAAATGTGAAGGAGTCTGGACATGAATATTCAGGATATATAGCATCCCAGAACCTCTGTAAAGGCAATCCGGGATGATGTGGTTCTCCATTCCTATTGCTGTTCACAATGTTTCGAGACAATGCCTCATATCCAGATGATACTGACCTCTCAACTCGATCAAAAAGGTCAGGTGCGTGTGATACTAGTTGGCTCGTTCTAATAAAATATGTATATTCAGGTAGACTTTCGTAATTGTCTATAATGTAATCAAGATATGAAATTGAATATGAAGTATATCCGTTCTGATACACTTCATGAGGTAACATTGAATTCTTAAATGGAGTCAAATCCATCTTCGAGTCAACGTGAATGCATATATTCTTCACGTCCCTAGAGATCTTCAATGGTTTAGCATACATCTCACGAGGTATTAGCTTATGGTAATCGAATCCAACCAATCCATTATTCTTTAGATTATTTGTACCTAAATGACTAATCCAGAATTCTGCACCGTGTCTATTATTGAAGCTCTGATCTTGGAGCTTAGGATTTGGCAACCCCCTGAAAGCATCCGACATTATCCACCAAAAATTACCAGAATAGTGAGGAGTTGGATCGTTCCTCTTATTGGCCCCTACTGAAATAGCTCCACCTCGTAGCATAGAGAAACATGTTCTCCAATCTTCTACGACGTAGTACAGCAACCCATCCACCCAGCTTCGAACGCCTTGGCTCCTAGGATCGTCTTGAGCGTAACTAGCACCCTTACTGTGCAAGTAGAGCACAGGAACCCCTGTAAGGTTCACATTGTCCTCGTAGGCGGCTTCTATCGTAGGCCATTCTGTCCGGGTGTTCTTCACTGACCTGAATGATACCTTATCATCAGGAAGCCCGTGTAAATTGATATTATCTACTGGATTCTGATCATTCACGCAGATGTTAATAGAGTCGCAGAAATCAGCAAGTCCAGATTCTACTATTTTTGTAAAGATTTGAGCATTTACTGATTCCCAACTACCCTCTCTCCAGAGATGATAGTAGATTACTGGCCTTTTCATTTGAAATTATCCTCTGGTATATGGTACGAAGATAGCAGCCGTAATGCCCATCGCGGCTTTAATCTCGGCAGTGAAAAGCTCAGCATTTCGCTTAGCGTATTCCTCTGCTTTCTGGGGTGGTAGGCGTCCTGCATCTATCCTGATTATAGCAACAGTGCCTATAATTTCGATGTCGATTCCGGGTTTGATTCCTAGTAATTTAACCCTGAGCCAATTAGCGAGTCTTTTTAACATGTCAATTCTCCTTTTTTCTTATTATTACAGTTTATGCCAAAAAAACATTATTAAATTTTTGCATAATAACACTTGGCGAAAATATATCATTTAGATATAGAGTATTAAATTGATCTTTCTTAATATTCTTGAAAATATGTCGTAATTCGTGAGCATTATTATACACATGACAATTCTCTCCTAAATACATTAAGTGCGATTTTTCTTGAGATTGTCCGTATGTTATAATTTGTTTATTCAAACATGCAAATTCTAAAACAGACAATCCAAAAGATTCTCCACGATGTCGGGCGTGTATCATAAAATCACAGGTGTTTATATATTTACGTTTTATTAACATGTCACCTGTAGAATTTAAGAAAATAACCCTAGGATGATTTATGAATTTCTCAGTATTCATAAAAACAAACCAATAATTTTTATTTTCTTCTAATGTAATAGCAATCTCAACTTTTACAAAGTCTATGTCAAATGTCTCATAACCCCCATATCGCCCAAAAACATAATCATCTTTTCTAATTCCAAATTCACTTCTAAAGTTTTCATCAACATCATATAAATTTATCATATGAGGAACATTTTCTATCTGATAATTAGAACATTCCTTAGACAGCCATTCAGAAACAAAGGCATAACGAGAACCATGTTGTTGCGAAACATGTTGGGGGAATACTGCGTGGATAAGAGTGTCACAATATTTTGATACTTGATGATTTCTTTCACCTGATTTAATTATGTATATTTTATCGCATTTTTCACTTTCTAATAATTTATCAACATCAGAATAATCACCATATGATAATACGTTGAAACTTTTTTTGAATTTATCTACAACACCCTCACTAGTATTTCTATCAGTTCCATTAAACACAATTATACTCTCATTTCCTAAAATTTCCTGATTGTAGTAAGCATAGTCATATAATGCTATTGTTGTGCCTCTAAGAGATAAAGAATTATCATGGAACATTATTTTCATTCATTGCCTACAGATTTTGAAAAATTATCATCTTTG
>JBAZEQ010000005.1:0-24658 GCA_041653855.1 Ignavibacteria bacterium
CCTCTGAAAAGAAAAGAAAATATTTTTAAAAGGCTCGAAGCGGTGAGGGAGTTTTTTGAGAATAAAACATTAAGGAAAAATTTAATCGAGGATTTAAAATCGATTGCTGATTTGGAAAGGTTACTTTCGAAAGTTGCTACAGGCAAGGCAGTTCCGAGGGATATAGTTCAGTTAAAAATTTCGCAAAAGAAAATATCGGGTATAAAGCAGACATTAGAGAAATTCGAATCTTCATCAATAAAATCTCTGAAAGATAATCTAATAAACATACCCGAGCTAATAAAAGAAATCGATAGAGTTATAAATGATAATTATTTAGCCGGAACGGATACATACGGAATAATAAATAAAGGTTGCGATAAGGAACTCGACGAAATAAAAGATATTCACATAAACGGGAAAACGTGGATAGAAAACTTCCAGAGTAAAGAAAGAAAAAGAACGGGTATAAGTTCGCTGAAAGTAGATTTCAATAAAGTGTTCGGATATTATATAGAAATCACAAAAGCGAATTTAGATAAAGCTCCTGCGGATTATGTAAGAAAGCAAACGCTTGTGAATTGCGAACGATACATAACGGAAGAGCTGAAAATATACGAGGACAAAATTTTTAATGCGGAAGAAAAAATAAATATAATAGAGAACAGGATTTTTTCGGAATTAAGAGAATTTATATTAAACTTTACCGAGCAAATACAAAAGAATGCAGTGTTAATAGCAACGATAGATTCACTGATTAGCTTTGCGGAAATATCGGAAGCATATAATTATGTATTACCGGAGATAAACGAGTCGGATATAATAGAGATTATAAAAGGAAGGCATCCTGTAATAGAGCGATTACTCCCTGCAGGAGAAAAATACATCGCAAATGACGCTACGCTGGATATAAACGATAACCAGATTATAATTTTAACGGGTCCGAATATGAGCGGAAAATCGAGTTATCTAAGACAGACGGGATTAATCGTTTTACTTGCACAAATTGGTTGTTTTGTTCCCGCGGAATCAGCCAAAATAGGAATTGTCGATAAAATATTTACAAGGGTTGGAGCATCGGATAACATTTCAAAAGGCGAAAGCACATTCCTTGTAGAAATGCACGAAGCGGCAAATATTTTAAATAATGCAACTACAAAAAGCTTAATACTTCTCGATGAAATCGGCAGAGGAACAAGCACATACGACGGAATCTCGATAGCCTGGGCTATAACGGAATTCCTGCACGAAAATCCGAATATAAGGGCGAAGACGCTTTTTGCGACTCATTATCACGAGTTAAATGCACTTGCATCACTTTACGACAGGATTAAAAATTACAGGGTAGAAGTTAGGGAGTACAATGACAATGTAATTTTTTTAAGAAGTATAACCGAAGGAACAGCCGACCACAGCTATGGAATCCACGTGGCTCAAATGGCAGGACTACCCGAATCCGTAACGGAAAGAGCGAAGGAGATTTTGCATTCATTCGAAGCCAAAGAATCCCGAAGAGAAAAACATGATGAGCTTCAGATAAGTTTATTCGAAATAAACGAAGACGATAAAATAAGAAAGGAACTTAAAAAAGTTGACCTTGATAATATTACACCTATCGAAGCTATGAATATTCTGAAGAAATTGAAGGATTATATTAACTAATTTTTAAATTTGTTTGTTTTATTCTGTATTATTATATTACAAAAACAAAAACATTTAAACAAAATGGGCGACTTAAAATCAAAACTCGATTTTATAAAATCGAAAGAATCTTTCTTTGAGAAAATTAAAAGAATAATTCCCGGATACGACGGATACGTAAACAGGGATAATTCACGAGAACTCGATACATTGCTTAGAAACCAGTTTGCAATGAAATTAGAGCATAACAGGGTTAAGATAAAAAATATAGTATCGAATTTCTCAAAAAACAACAGGCTTTTCCTTGCGACCGATATAGACAAGATTGAAAAGAAAAACGATACAGCAATTGCAAAATTCCGTTCAGCGGCAAGAGGATACAGCGGGGCATTTGATGTTGTGAAAATAAAAGACGAACAACTCGAAAGAATTTATGATTTTGATGCCTCATTGTTCGCCGGGGTTGAAGAAATAGGAGCGTTATTCGATAGCCTCGAAAGTATAAGTGAACAAAACCTCGATTCGAAAGATGCCGAAGCAAAAGTATCAAAAGCATTGACTGATTTAATTTTCAAATTCGACGAAAGAGAAGCAATACTAAGAACATTGTAAAAAATAAAAGGTAAAAAGTAAAAAGGAAGAGCATAAATCAATTGCAAATAAAGTTTTTAATTTAACATTTATCATTTAACATTAAACATTAAAATATATGGCACTCATAGACGTAATAAAATTTTTTGATGAAACAGGAAAAACGATGGTTCACCGTGAACCACAGGATGGCTCAGCGGCATTCAGAATGGGAACACAGCTCATAGTACAAGATTCCCAGTCTGCAATATTCTACAGAGACGGAAAAGCACTCGACGTTTTTCAGGCAGGGAGACATACCCTTACAACGGAAAACATTCCGCTTCTGACTAAATTAATCAGAAGCGGAATGTTTAATCAGTCTGCCTTTTGGGGGTACTTCACCATTCCAGGCACAGGTTTATTTTATTTCTATGAAAAAATTCATAGATTTAAGATGGGGAACAAAATCTCCTATTAATTTCCGTGATTCGGAATTATCATTTGTACAATTAAGAGCTTCGGGAAAATTTTCTATCAGGATAATAGACCCAAGATTATTTATGATGGAACTGGTTTCCACGCAGGGTCTTTTCACTACAAACGAAATCGAAGATTACTTAAGAGACGGAATAGTATCAAGGTTAAATACAGTTCTCGGAAGAAACCTGAAAACAGTTTTTGATTTGGGGCAGTTTTATCCACAGATTGAATCGGGTGTGAAAGCGGAAGTAACGGATTTCTTCAATGCGATGGGAATTGAACTAACCGATTTAATTATTTCCGGAATCGTGCCTCCGGAAGAAGTTCAAGAAAAAATCAACGAAAGAAGTTCGATGGGTGCGGTTGGAAACCTCGATGCATATATGAAATTTAAAGCCGCCCAGTCAATCGAAAAAGCTGCTGAAAACGAAGGCGGTGGCGGAATGGCGGGTATGGGAGCAGGTATGGGTGCAGGTATGCTGATGGCGAATATGATGGGGCAGACAATGCAGAATATGAACCAGGGACAACAGGGTGGGCAACAGCAACAACAAGCTCCTAAAATGTCTGTAGATGAAATAATGAGTGCAATTGAAAAACTCGGAAAAATGAAAGAAGCGGGATTGCTGACACAGGAAGAATTCGATACAAAGAAGAAAGAATTATTGGCAAAAATGTAAATTGCAAATTCACCACAGATATTCACAGATGAATTTGATTATCGCTGATTTATATTTTTGAATTGTAAACAGTGTAAATCATAATAAATCAGCGAAAATCTGCGTTAAAAACATTTTAAACATTTATAATCAGTGATATGAACGAATTAACTTCTTCAAAAATCATCTGTCCGCAGTGTGCGGGAGAGAATGAAGTTCCGATTGACGAGAAATTTACCGAATGTGTATTCTGCGGTTCGGCTATCTATATAGATAAAAAGAAAATCGTTTCTCACTTTGTAATAAATTCAAATTTCAAAAAAGAAGAAGCAGAAGGAAACCTGCGGAGATGGATGGCAGGTAATTTCCAGGTGAAAGATTTGGATAAACTTGCACAGATTTCACAGACTTCTTTTTATTATTTTCCGATGTGGTATTTCAAGACAGATAAAGCATCGGGAGAAACTATTTACCTGCAACCTGCAACTTCAACATCGATTTCTGAAATTAAAAAAATCAATATACCTGCGGGAAACCTGAAAGTTTATAATAAGAAGGAATTTAATGAGAGCGAATTTGTAGCACCTGATGTTCTTTTCGATTCTGCACAAAGTTGGTTAAAAGAAACAGGTGTTAATATAGATTCCGTGGCAACTTCAAACTTAGTACATATTCCATTTTACCAGTTTTACTATAATTTCGGCGGGAAACAATACACTGCATTAGTAGAGGCGTCATCGGGTAAGGTTTATGCAAACCTCTGGCCGGCAAAAAGCGAAGCACCGTTTAGAATTGTATTTGCGTTATGTATAGTTGCATTTTTTCTTATTAGTATTTTAGCTTTAGTAATAGGAGGAATGGACAGGGAATTTTTATTAACAGTTGAGTTTGTGAAAATTTTAGGTTACGGATTAGCTTCAATACCACTTATTCTAATAGCATATTTCATAGCAAAAAAAGTTTAAAAATATTTAAAGAGTTTTAAAATTACAAATTATGGAACAAGATACTTCGGAACAAACCACTAAACAAGCAATAAAGCTAAAGAAGGAAAAAATAATTAAGGGTATAACCTGTCCTTCGTGTAGTGGTGCATTGGACTTAAAAGAAGGTTTAAGAACTTTTAACTGTAATTATTGTGGTACACTGCTCGTAACCAAAGGTGAAAGCGGTGCGATTAAATATTATGTCCCTAAAAAAATCAGTCGTGATGATGCCATTAAAAAAGCCCGCCAGTGGCTTGGTTCGGGACTTGCGAAAGCAAAAGGATTACAGGCAAATTCAAAGATTGATGAAGCGTTTCTTACTTTTATTCCATACTGGAGAGTTAGAGCAGATGTTGTCGGCTGGGTTTTCGGACAGGAACAAAAAAGTTCAAACTCGGGAACAACATACGAAGATAAAGAAATAAAAATTCAAAGAACATATGACAGTACATTCCCCGCTTGCGACGTTGCCGAACTCGGGGTCAGAAAAATTAATCTTGTTGGTGACGAAATTGTTCCAGTTGATTTTGAAACCCTGCAACAACAGGGAATGGTTTTTAACATTATTTCATCTGAAGAAGAAATAGTAAAAAATGCAAAAGCAAAATTTTCGGAAGATTCAAAAAAATCTGCTCAACTGACACGTGTTTCATTCGAGCATATGGACCTTGTAAGAAACGATGTAAATGTTGTTTATTATCCTCTATGGATAATCCGATATGTGTTTGCAAACCGAACTTATCAGGTTGTAGTAGACGGTGAAGACGGTACAATTTGTTACGGGAAAGCACCGGGAAGCAGTCTTTTCAGAGCTATTGTAGGAATATATGCTACTGCCGCAGGGATGTTTCTTGCTACACTTTTTGAAATATTTAAGTATTCTCACGGAAAAACTGCGTTTATAATTTATATTATTTCTCTTTTTATAGGAATTGCTTTAATGGGATGGGGATACAAAAAATTCCGGTACGGTGGTGAGATTGAAGAAGGAACGGGGCTTGTGGAAGATGAAAAGTCAACATTCAGTCTTGTTAAAGATTCGGGGGGCATTTCAAGTTTCCTTGGCGAAGGTGGTGTTGGAAGCGTTGCTAAATCGGCAGTTGCATCTGTAGCGGTCGGTTCCATATTAGGTTCTTTATTAAGTGGTGATGATTAATAAAATTTATTCATAAAATATTATGTCAGATTTTAAATTAGAAGCAATCAAATGTAAAAATTGCGGAAGCGGACTGGTCGTGGAAATTAACGACTATGTAACATATTGCGGAAGCTGCGGTAGCGGTTTTGAAATAATCAATGGAGAGTTGCAGCCGATAGAAATTAATTTCGCATCAACCGCAATTCCGGGAAATTCAGAGGTCATATACAAACCCTTCTGGTTGATGAAAACAAAAGTGGAAATACTCGAGCGTAAAGCATCAGGAGGATTTATGAAAAACCTTTTTGGCGGTTCTTCCGAATCTTCGGGAGAAATCACATTTTACATTCCCGCATTTTATTGCACTCTCGATAACCTTAAAAAAATAGCATCGGCATTTACACAAAAAAATCCCGTTGCTTCCCCGCAGAAATATAATGCAAAACTAACGGGATTTGCATATGGAAAAGAAGATGCGAAAAAACTTGCTGAGTTTTTATTAATTTCCTTTGAAGCTGAAAAAAGCGATATGATGAAAACATTCAGATATAATTTAACATTTAATTCCAGTGATATTCTCGGAATACCGTTTTATAAGGAGAAAGACGGAAAGCTGAAAGATGCAGTGTTGGGAATCGAGATAAATTAGAATTATTAAAAAAATTTTATAAACAACCAAAGGTTGTCACCCCTGCGGATTTTAAGCAGAGGTCTCATAAAAAAAACGAAAAGCAATACCTGCCAAGAACTTGCAGGTATGACAAAGTAGACTTTCATATATGATTTGTAAAATATGCTCTTCCAATTCGGAAATTTTCTCACGTGCTGAGATACTAAACAAATATTCGATTCAATATTTTAAATGCCCGGAATGTGGATTTATCCAAACCGAAGAACCATACTGGCTGGAGGAGGCATATTCAGAGGTTATTAACAGAAGCGACATAGGACTCCTTGCCCGTAACCTCGAATTATCAAAAACAACCAAAGCGATTTTGCTATTTCTCTTCGATAAAAGAAAAAAGTTTCTCGATTACGGTGCTGGATACGGAGTGTTTGTGAGGTTGATGAGAGATTTTGGTTTTGATTTTTATTGGATGGATAAGTATTCCGGCAATCTCTTTGCAAAAGATTTTGAGGCAAAGCATTCCGACAAGTTTGAACTGCTAACTGCATACGAAGTTTTTGAACATCTTGTTCAGCCGGTAGAAGAAGTTGCTAATATGTTAAGATATTCGGATAACATTTTATTCAGCACGTTTTTGATTCCTTCGAATGAACCGAAACCGGAAGAGTGGTGGTATTACGCACTCGACCACGGGCAGCACATTGCTCTACATTCGAGAAAGTCTCTTGAAGTTCTTGCAAATAAATTCGGTTTGAACTTTTATACAAACGGAAAAAATTTGCACCTTTTTTCAAAAAAGAAAAAGAATGATTTTATATTCAAAACTTTATCGTTTCCGTATGTATCAGGATTGTTGAATCCGTTTTTAAGTAAAAAATCTTTATTGGATAATGATTATAAATTGGTAGTGGAAAAACTTAAAGGCAAAAATCTTTCTTAAACGCAAAGTTCGCAAAGTATAACACCAAGAACGCAAAGGAAATACTTTTATACTCTTTACTTTATAACTTTATGAACCTTATAAACTTAATAACTTAATTTGGGAATAGTTCGTAAACAGGCACTCGCAAATTCAATCTTTTCCTACATCGGTGTAGGACTTGGATATCTTAATGTAATAATTTTATTCCCTGCATTTTTTACTTCGGATGAATTCGGTTTATTAAGTCTTATCATCAGCGTTTCGGTAATTTACGCATATCTTTCCGCAATCGGACTTGCAAATACAATCCCGAGGTTTTTTCCGTTTTTTAAAACGGATGATAAACTTCACAATGGGTTTATGTCTTATATACTCTTAATAGGGGTTGCCGGTTTTTTAATTATTACAATTTTATTTATTGTATTAAGACCGTTGATAATTTCCGCTTACATCGAGAAGTCTGCTGAGTTTGTAAATTACTATTATTTCCTTATTCCTCTGAGCCTTTTTACACTGCTGTATAATGTATTTGAAGCAATTGCCAGAGCAATTTACAAAACAAGTTTTGCAACATTTTTAAAAGAAACTTTATTGCGTCTTTTAACAACTATCGGAATTATACTCTTTATGTTTAAGATTCTGAACTTTAACCAGTTTATATATTTTTATGTAATCATAAATTGCGTTTGTGCAATATTGCTTTTATTCCAAACCATTTTTTCGAAGGAATTTGTATTTAAATTCAACTTTAAAGATTTAACAAAAGAAAAGTTCAAAGAATTAATGAAATATGGAGGCTTCCTTTATATCTCCAGTGCGTCAATGATTATCGGGCAAAGCGGTGCAGACACGTTATTTCTCGGCTCTATGGTAGGATTATCCATAGTAGGTGCTTATACGATTTATATGCGGATTGCAACTTTGATTTACGTTCCGATGCGTTCGCTCTCAAAAATATCCGTCCCTGTCATTGCTAATTGCTTCAAAGAAAATGATTTAAAACAAATATCGGATATATACAAAAGAACTTCCTTGATTCAGTTGATTATCGGATGTTTAATTTATATTGGTGTAATAATAAACAAGCACAATCTATTTTATTTCCTTAAAAAACCCGAATACATAGAAAGTTTTAATATATTTTATTTTGTTGGAATAGCAGTACTGATAGATATTGCAGTCGGGCTTAATTCGGAAATAATTGTAAATTCACCTAAGTACAAGTTTGACCCATTGTTCAACATTATTCTTCTCATAGTAAGTATTTCCGCGAATTATTTTTTGATACCAGTATTCGGTGGAGTGGGTGCGGCACTTGCGGCAATTGCATCTTTCTTTACATTTAATTTTATCAAATGGCTTTTCCTTGTAATTAATTTCAAAATGCAGCCGTTAGATTACAGGCAACTTATTGTAATAGGAATTGCGATAATTTCGTATTTTATTGGGAATGCAATTCCAATAATCAATAATATTTTTATTGATGCAATAGTGAGAAGCGGTATTACGGTTCTGATATACGGAGGGTTAACTGTACTTCTGAAAGTCTCGCCTGATTTGAATGAGAGGTATGTGGTTTACAAAAACCTAATTAAAAACTTTTTCACCACTAAGAACACTTAGTGATCTTAGTGTCCTTAGTGGTAAAGCTCTTAAGTTTTATTTCAGTAAGACCATTTTTCTTGTTTCAACAAACTTATCACTCACAATCCTTATAAAATAAACTCCGCTATTATACTTCACTGCGTTCCACGTATATTCATAACTCCCCTCTTTCAATTCCGTATTTACAAGCGTCTCCACAGACCTGCCAAGTGCATCATATACAATCAGACTCGTAAAAGTTTTCTTCGGTAAATCAAATTTGATTTTCGTAGCAGGGTTGAAGGGATTGGGGTAATTGGAGTAAAGCTTGAATTCCGTCGGAAAATTAATATTTGAATTTATTAATCCCGTCATCACTACTGTAAATCTCCATACTGAAGACCATGGACTTGACCCATAGGCGTTTGAAGCATTAACCCGCCAAAAATATGTAATTAAGTTCTGTAGTTTTCCTGCCGGAACAATATATTGACTTGTTGTAACAGTTGTAGAATCTGTAATTACACCAAAATTTGAGATAGTAGATATTTGGATTGTAAATTTTGTTGCAGATGGTAAAGTATCCCAATCCAAATTTGGTGTATTATTTACACCAACAATTCCATTAGGTGGGGATAATAATATGGGAGCGGTTAATCCGGTTTGAGTTGCAAAGTTCCAGACATCTGACCACGGACTTGTTCCACTTTGATTAGATGCGTTTACTCTCCAAAAATATGTTAACGCTGTACTTAGCTTTCCGTTAGGAACTATATAGTTAGTTGTTGTAACGGTTGCTGAATCTACAATATTATTAAAATTTGGTGATGTTGAAATTTCAATATGATACTTCGTTGCATTAGCTGAAGAATACCATTGCATAATGGGAGTTAAAGAATTATTCATAGAATTATTTGCGGGGTATAATAATTGAGGAGCTAATGGAATAGGATAACCTACTCCACCATCAGTTGTTTTTATTATTGTTCCACCGTAACCTGTTGCCCAGCCAGTCTGACTATTAATAAAATATATCCAATGAAGTTCATAACTAACAGGTGTTGTTTGTCCTACCCAATTATATCCACCATTAACGGTTTTAAGCACAAGTCCATTCGAACCAGAAATATATCCAGTACTATTGGAAGGAAAATTTGCAGACACAAGGTAATTTGGATATCCGCTACTTTGAGCTACCCAATAAAGTCCCCCATTTGTTGTTTTAAATACGGTTCCATCAGTAGCAGGAACATAAGCTGTGTATGCATCCGTAATAGCAATTTTTCCTAAATTATTATATATCCCCGAAACCAGACTTTCCCAGTTGGCACCACCATTCGTTGTTTTTAATATTCTGCTATAATCACCCGTAACATAACCCGTTTCTGAATTTATAAATCGAACTGATAACAAATTTACAGATACTCCCGAATTTTGAGAAAACCAATTATTACCGCCATTAGTTGTTTTAATAATCACTCCTGAATAACCAACGACATAACCCGTTTGAGCATTTACAAAATTAGTTAACATTAATAATGTTGATGTACCGCTTGTTTGTACTTGCCAAATTTGTCCTGAATTAGTTGTTTTTATTATCGCTCCATTAGATCCTACAAGCCATCCAGTATTTGCATCTACAAAATAAATAGAAGAAAAGCTAGCAGAAACTGGCGATGATAGAAAAGCCCAATTTGTTCCGCCATTAGTTGTTTTTAGTATTGTTGAACTCCAACCTGAAGCAAAGCCAGTATTTTCATTGGGAAAAGATATGGAAGATATAAAAGTACTTGAACCTGTATTCTGTAAAACCCATCCTCCATAAGAATAGGAAGAAATAAAAACAAGTAACAAAATTAATAACTTCAATATTTTTGTTTTCATTGTGGTAAAATTTTATAAATTAATATATATTATTATCGTTGTTTACATTTATAGGAATTTCTTACAATATTTAATAACATTTATTGTTTAAATCAAGTTATTTTTTTTAACATAACCTTTTCTAACATTTTTGTCTAATTAATTAATAAAACAACGTTTAAATTTTACTTATTTTCTAAGAAAAATTTTAGAATAGAACATTTTTCATAATAAAGCTACATTTATTAAAATTATATTAAATAAAATATGAGTATAAAAGAATTAATTACACTGGAAAAGAGAAGAAAGTTAGCAGATTTTTATGATAATTTTATTCATGGTTTTTCAAATAAATCTTATTCACAGGAAGGTGAGGATATGATATTGAAAAGAATATTTGACAAAAAAAGAGAGGGGTTTTTCGTAGATATTGGTGCTTACCATCCCAAAAAATACTCAAATACTTATTATTTTTATAAAATAGGGTGGAAAGGAATTAATATTGATGCGATGCCAGGAAGCATGAAGAAATTTAATAAAATTCGATCAAAAGATATAAATCTTGAAATTCCAATATCTTCCAAAAAGCAAAAGCTTACATATTACGCTTTTAATGAGCCTGCTTTAAACAGTTTTAATAAAGAACTATCTTATAGTAGGAATGGTAAAGACGGTTATAAAATAATCTTTGAAAAAGAAATCGAAACATATACGCTTTTTGAAATACTTGATAAACATGTACCATCGGATATAAAAATAATAGATTTCATGTCAATTGATGTTGAAACTTTAGACTTCGATGTACTTAAATCTAATAATTGGGATAAATATAAACCACAAATAGTCTTGATTGAAGATTTAAATTTCAAAATTAATAATTTAGAATCATCAGAAATATATAATTTTTTAAAACAATATAATTACGATTTTTTTGCCAAAACTGTTAATACTCACTTTTTTAAAAAAAATGATTTTAAAGTTGGAGAAGAATAATTGTCAACCACTTTTCATACCCCCATACTTTTTCTGATTTTCAATCGACCTGATACGACTGAGAAGGTTTTTGAAATTATAAGAAAAATAAAACCACAGAAGCTTTTTGTTTCGGCTGATGGTCCGCGACCGAACAAATCAGGTGAAAAGGAAAAGTGCGACCAGACAAGAAAAATAATACAGAGAGTGGACTGGGACTGCGAAGTTCACACGAATTTCAGCGAAGAAAATCTCGGCTGTAAAAAAGGCGTGGTGAAAGGGATTAACTGGTTCTTTGAAAATGTGGAAGAAGGAATTATTATTGAAGACGATTGCATACTCGATGAATCTTTTTTTACATTCGTACAGGAACTGCTGGAGCGATACAGGAACGACGAGCGTATAATGCATATAGGTGCGGCGAACTTTCAAGACGGGAAAAGAAGAGGCGATGCGAGTTATTACTTTTCAAAATTTTGCCATGTATGGGGCTGGGCTACCTGGCGGAGAGCCTGGAAACATTATGATGTAGCGATAAAAAGTTTAGATGAGTTTAAATCGAAAAACAAGATAGCAAATATCCTTCCCGATGAGAAAATGCAAAAGCACTGGCTAAAACTTTTCCAGACAGTTTATGATAATGCACTCGATACGTGGGATTTCCAGTGGGTTTACACGGTATGGGAGCAAAATGGAATGAGCATTATTCCAAACGTGAACCTTGTCTCCAATATCGGGTTCGACGAAGAAGCAACGCATACAAGGGATTCAGACCACGTGCTTGCGGAAAATAAATCGGGAAGTGTATCGAATTTGATTCATCCTGAAATAATAAAGACGAATGAAGAAGCAGACAAGTATACATTTTATCATAAAATATACCAGAGCAAGTGGAAAAAGATTAAGAGCAGATTTGTAAGAATTCTGAAAAAATAGTTGTGCCACAGATTCACAGATTAAAAATATTTATAAAAAGTGAAAGTATTATACGATTACGAAATATTTCTGATTCAAAAATACGGCGGTGCCACGAGGTATTTTTATGAAATAATTTCAAGACTTGTTCAGATGAACGAACTTGAAATTATTCTGTATATGGGACACCATATCAATAAATACGAACTCGAAAAATTTGAAGATAAATATTTAAAGTTTTACGGGAAGAGAATCCGACATATTCCAAAGACAAAACTTATATTACAAAAGCTTCACAAACCAATTTTTGAAAGTTTCAGAAGAAAAAACGAATACAATGTTTTTCATCATACTTACTTCGCTGACTATAAAAAGAAAAATGGAACCAAAGATATTATAACAGTACACGATTTCACACACGAAAAATTTCCCGATAATTTTTCCGGATTGGATAAAACAATAAAAGCGAAAGCAAAAGCTATTAAAAATGCAGATGGGATAATTTGCGTATCCAATACAACTAAAAACGATTTATTAAATTTATATAAAATTCCGGAAGAAAAAATAAGAGTTATATATCACGGAAATTCATTAAATTATGAAGTGAAAGAGAAGGCTTTTTTCGAGAAACCTTATTTGCTCTACGTGGGCGACAGGCGGGCATATAAGAATTTTAATTTGGTTTTATCGGCTTTTAATAATTCGGATTTAATAAGAAATAATTTTTGCTTATTATGCTTTGGCGGGGGAAAATTCAAAAAGAAAGAAAAAGACGTTATTTATAAATATGGATTGGGTGAAAAAGTTTTCCAAACTGAAGGAAGTGACAAAGAGCTTGCGAATGCATATAAATATGCAAACGCTTTTATTTATCCTTCGCTTTATGAAGGATTCGGGATTCCGCTTTTAGAAGCTATGCATTACGGATGCCCGATAGTGGCAAGTGATTCGAGCTGTTTCCCGGAAATTGCAGGGGATGCGGCGATGTATTTCAATCCTAAAAGTGTTGAAGATTTGATTTTAAAAATCGAGAATGTGATTAACAACAAAGAAATAAGAAACCAATTAATAAAAAACGGATATGAAAGAGAGAAGCTGTTTGGATGGGAAAAGTGTGCAACTCTTACTTTTGAATTTTACAAGAATATATTAAATGCATAAGTTTATTAAATGGGTAAATGTTTATGAAAAAGAAGTCAGAATAAAGAAGTTAGAAGTTAGTAGAAGAGCATTTCTTTTTTTAATATTTCGCGTTTGACGTTTCACATTTTACGTCTAACAATTAATATTTAATTTAATAAAGAAGTAAAAATCAGATTGACAAATAGTACTAAATATAATCCTAAAGTAAGTATTGTTACAGTTGTATATAACAATAAACATAATTTTAATAAATCTTTAGAAAGTGTTAAGTCTCAGGATTATTCAAATATAGAGTACATAGTGATTGATGGCGGCTCTACAGATGGAACATTCGATGTTATAAAGCAAAATGAAAAAATAATCGACAAGTGGATTTCCGAGCCTGATAAAGGAATCTATGATGCTATGAACAAAGGAATAAACATTGCAACAGGCAATTATATATGGTTTCTGAATGGCGGGGATATGATTTATTCAGATACCACTTTAAATGATATTTTTTCTACCGGTGAAAACGCAGATGTATACTACGGAGACACCGAACTCGTAGACGACGAAGGCAAGAGTTACGGAAAACGTAAACTTAAAATTCCTCCCGAAAACCTAACGTGGAAAAATATGATTGATGGTATGGTGGTAACACACCAATCCCTGATAATAAAGAAAGAGATTATTCCACAGTATGATTTAGAGTTTAAACATTGTGCAGATATAGACTGGACAATAAATATTTTAAAAAGCAGTAATGTAATTATCAATACTCATAAAATAATCTCGCGGTTTTTACTTGGAGGATATTCGAGAAAAAATACAATAAGTTCACTTTTAGAAAGAATAAAAATATTATCGAGGCATTTTAATATATTTTATGTTTTCTTAAATCATATTAAATTAGCATTTAAATTTATTATTCACATTATTAAATACAGGAAAATATTATAATGCCTGACCTGAAACTACTAAAAATAAAATCCGAAATGCTATCCCGAAAAATCGGAAATAAATTCGGAGTAGACGTTAAGATGACCGATGAAGAGGTCTTGATGAAACAATTGAAATATAATAAAATTGATTTGATATTAGACATCGGAGCAAACACGGGACAATTTTCAAATATGGTTTTCAAACTTAGCTATAAAGGAAAAATAGTATCCTTCGAGCCATTAACTTCTGCGTATAAAATATTAAAAGAGAAAAGCAGAAAAGTTGAAGGCTGGACAGTTGCAGAACAATGCGCCATTGGAGAAGAAGACGGGGAAATAGAAATAAATATATCAAAAAATTCCATAAGCAGTTCGGCTTTAAAAATATTAAACGAGCACGTTTCCGCCGCACCTGATTCGGAATTTATTGGAAGCGAGAAAGTAAAGATTTACAAACTGGATACAATCGCCGATAAGTTTTCCAAAGAGGCAAAAAATATTTTTATAAAAATCGATACACAGGGATTTGAAGAAAAGATATTAAACGGTGCAACAAATTTTATCAAGAAAGCAAAAGGATTATTGATAGAGACATCACTCTTACCGCTTTACGAAGAACAGGCATTATTTCCTCAAATATACGATAGGGTTACAAAGCAGGGATTTGAACTATATGGAATCCAGCCGGCTTTTATTAACAAAGAAACCGGAAGGGTATTACAAATAGATGCGATATTTTTCAGGAACTAATATTTTGAAAAGACTCCATTCTCTTTTTTGTAAATAGTAACTTGCAAAGAGAAAAAAGCAATATAAACTCAGCGATTACAAACCTGCTCTTTATAAGTTCACCTATTATTTTAATATCTTTTGTCAGAAGTAAGTTATCGGGTAAGGAAAGTAATAGATAACCTATAACTATAAAAAAAAGTAAAGTATATTTTTTTTGATTATATAGCCCGGGCAGAACTTCAATTACAATAAAAGTAAAAGGTAACAGCCAGACAAGATTCATCACCCATGTATAAGGACTTGATAGCGTTATAATAATCAATATCATTTGCCAGTATATAAACGGATTTACGTTTAAATCAGGTACAAGTTTTTTTCTATATAAGAAAAATAGACTAAAAAACATACAAAACACAATCAGAGAAAAAAACGAATTCGAAAACACCTTTGGAAGGCTAACTTCAAGCATCCTGATAAAAGAGGCTTTGGAATTAAAACTTATGGATTCGGTTAAATACATTCGTTCATCCACAATTGATATTGAAGTCGGAGTCATTGGAAAGTACGCAAGCAAAATCCCTGTGGGTATTCTCATTTCTTCGGTACCTCCGCTTCCGTATTTTGCAATTCTTGGAGCCTCTTTGGTCAAATAATCATAAGAAATGTTTTTACCTGTGATTATCAAGGTTAAGAGTATCAAAACAAAAATCCCGGTAAAATACCCGTAAATCACTTTATATTTTTTTTGTATAAAGAAAAATGGTATTAATAAAATGCTATAAAGTTTAAAAAGAGTAGCTATTCCGAAAAACAAACCGGATAAAAATTCGTGTTTTTCTTTCTTTATCAATAACGAAAATCCAATTAATAAAAAAAGTAAAGTTACACAATCAATTTGTCCTCTTTCGAGCAGAGCAAGAAACGGAAAAAAATTAAACGCAAGAATTCCCGAGACAAGAGTTTTAATTATTTTTTTAAATAACTCTTCTTTATTTCGTTTCCAAAAGATAAAAACGAGAAGCAAAAAGCAAATTATAAAGCAAAGTAAATTAAAAAAATTCCAGATATATTTAGCCTGTAAGTAAGGAAGTTTTGCAAGGGGTTGAAATAAATTCGCAACAAGCGGAGGATAAAGAAAGCGACTGTGTTTAAAGGTTGCAACTCCATCCCATAAATCCCAGCGTGTTAAAATATAATTTACGTAAGGCGACAAATTATTGTTTACGCTCTTCCCTGCCGCATAGTATGCGGTAAAATCCATTTGCAAACTTTGTTCGGAAAAGATAACCGTATAATGCACAGTACGGTAAACCGATATGATAAGTATCAGGGATAGAACCGTAAAAAGTAATATTTTTTTTACATTAAATTTCACCTGTACATTAAATAAAATTCAGATGTCCACACTCCAAGTAAAAACAAATTAAAAACTATAGCAATAATTTTTTTTGTTATGCTTAGTTCTTTCCAAATCAACTTTCCATCCATCAATAATTTTACCGTACCCAGAACAAAAAACGGAATCAATACATAATGATACCGGGCAAGAGCAACAAACAGGAAAAACGTTATCATCCACGTTATAATAAATCCATAAAGAAAAAATCTTTTTTTCTTAAATGCCAGCAAACCCCACGCTCCCATTAGCATAACTGCAAAATACGGAATGTTAATTAAAGCAATTAAAAAAGGATTAATCGATTTGTAAACGTCGGTAGAAGTTTTTCCACCTGAATCTCCCTTCGTAAAATATAAAAGTATTAGCCTTTCGCTTGAAAACAGATAACCGATTTTTTTAAATCCGGTTATTATAAATTTGTACGGATTTTTGAGAGCATAATTAATTCCCTCTTTATAAAACACTCTGTCTCTTTCCACTTCATCGGAAATATTAAACATAGGGTTCGATTCTTCTATTTTGTAATACCACGTACCGGTAGCATTTGGATTGCTTCCCGACCAGAAAGTAAAACCACCCTGAGTTGCTATGGTAAATGTATTCAGAGTAGTTTTATTCCTTATAAGCCACGGAGAAATAACCAGAACCAATCCGAGTAAGAACAAAACCGAATATTGAACAACTCTTTTTATTCTCTTTTCTTTAAATCCTTCAAATAATTGCTTTCGAAATTTAAATATATAAATCAGCATTAAAAAAACCGAAAGTGAAAATGATGAGCGTATTAGAATCGCATATCCCCAGATTAAACCGATAAAAAATATTTTATAATTTATATTTTCATTTAAACAATAATACAACAAAACCATTGCAAGCATTCCAAATACAGGCTCGGTTAAAACAGTTTGAGAAAACAAGATATTTGAAGGAAAAAAAGTAAAAATGGCAAGAGCTATTAAAGACCATTTTTCATCAAATAATTTCAGACAGATAAGAAAGAAAAATATCCCTGTAAAAATTTCAAGAAAAGAATTTATTAATCTTACAGCAATTTGTTCCGTTCCGAATATTTCATAAACCCCTGCAAGAAAAAGCGGATACCCGCAGGAAAAATTTGCCGTTGGTTTTCCCGATTCAAAAGAATATTCTCCAAGCTTAACAAGGTTTACAGCAATCCTGTGATAATCGAGACTATCGGAACGGATTTCGGCAGGAAGCGTAAAGACAAGAAATATTTTTATAATTAATGCGGAAAGTATAATTGAATAAAAATATTTTTTCTGTGAAAATGATAAGTTTTTAAAATTTGTCATATTAAATATTCTTTTAATAGAACATTTATTTTTTTTCTGCCAGCACTATCACGCCTGTTCCTTCTTTGTTTTCGGACTTCAAATCGAGCCACATTAAAATTAAAACCAGCCAGAGTGTAAACAAATAATATAAAGGTAAAATTAAAATCAATATTTTTGAAACTCCTGCAATTAGAATGGGATATTTAATTCCAAGTCTCCACGAAATAGTACCGTATTTACCGTATGAATACCTGAAATCTGTAACTTTCAATCCGGCTCTTTCGAGTTTTTCCGTAATTTCTTTTTTAGAATACCCGACACGAGCATGCTCTTCAATAAAACTTTCATCATCATGGTCGTGAGCATCGCTACCGCCTAAATCGGACGGTGTATTAACCAAAAGTTTTCCACCGCTTTTCAAAGCATTTGCAAAATTTTTAAACACAACTTCGTCTTCGACTATATGTTCCATCACATCAACGGATAAAATAAAATCAAATTCATTTTGATAATTTATTTTTGTTAAATCTGCAATTTTAAATTTCACCCTGTCAATTTTGCATTTCGAAAAGAAATATTTGCAATCTTCAACCTGTTCTTCTTTCACGTCAACCGCAAAAATACTGGAATCAGGAAAATGTTTTGACAGAAAGTAAGTATATTGCCCAAACCCCATTCCTGCATCGAAAATATTTATTTTTCCTGTGTTTTGTATCTTATTCCTAATTTCCTTTCTTACATGCCATGAACGAAGGAACATTAAATCGAGAATCCAATAGAATATTTTACGCAAAAACACATTTCTTGCTACAAGATTTCCAAAAGATTTTTTTATGGGGTCATACTTCATATATCAATGTTAAATGTTAAATGTTAAATGTTAAATTGTAAATGTTAAATTAAAAACTTTATTTCTTATCCTTTCATTAAACATTCAAAATTAAAAACTCAAAATTATTTACTACTTTTTGCCAGCTCTAAAATATTATCAGTAAAAACTTCCCATGAATATTTTAACTTTTCTGTTTTAATATTTTCCGAGAATTCATTTTCGAGATTTTCGGTGTAATATCTTTTTACTGCGGTAACTACTTCGTTAACATTACCCGGGTTAATAATAATTCCGGTTTTTTCAGAAATCACAACCTCTGATAATCCGCCGACATCCGTAACAATCACGGGTTTATCATAATAGTACGCAATCTG
Organism: Ignavibacteria bacterium; assembly: GCA_041653855.1. Classification (GTDB taxonomy): domain Bacteria; phylum Bacteroidota; class Ignavibacteria; order Tepidaquicellales; family Tepidaquicellaceae; genus FEN-1279. The sequence goes on from JBAZEQ010000005.1 coordinate 19,039, forward strand.
TACAATTCCGCTCTGGGTAGCATCCGTGTATGGAAGCACAAGACAGTCGCAGGCAGAAAAAAAGTATCGAATCTTTTCATCAGGCATAAAATCCGATAGCAATAAAATATTTTCTTCGAGTTTTAATTCTTTGATTTTTTCTTTATACGGCTTTTCATCATCATAGAATTCACCTGCTATTAAAAGCTTTGCATTGGTATCTTTTAATATCTCCGGCATTGCTTCTAACAAATACATCAAGCCTTTATACTTCCTGATATACCCAAAAAACAAAATTACTTTATCCGTGTTAAATTTTATTTTATAATTTTCTTCTATAAATCTTCGTGATTCCATTTTATCAACTTTCTCACCGAAAATATTATACAAAGGATGTGGCGAGAGTTTATAAGGCTTATTTGTTTTATTAAATTTAACCAAATCTTTTTCTACGGTTCTTGACTGAACTATAAAATAATTAACAATTGAAAAAACCAGCCCAGTCAAAAATTTATCGCCAATTCTTTTTTCGTGCGGAATTACATTATCGCAAATGAATAGAACCTTTGTTTTCCTGAACATTTTTACTATGAAAGAAATCGTAAAAAAGCAGGGAGCGAAAAAAGGAATCCAGTATTTATAAATTAATAAATCGGGATTTTCTTTCCTGATTTTAAGAGCAGTAAAAAACCAGTTGAATGGATTTATTGAATCTACCGAAATAACATTTTTATCTTCCGGTATTTTGAATGCGGGCTCACCTGTTTCGTATTGAGTTTTTCCCGGGAATAAAAATTCGGGATATTGTCTTTTGAAAGAATATATTTTTACTTCATTTTTTTCGGAAAGATATTTGAACAATATTGAATTATATTGTGCAATTCCTCCTCTCATCGGGTATGCTGTTCCTATTATTACAATCTTCATAGAAATTTTAGTGTAATAATTTAACTACAGAATTAATAATGTCTTCGGGTAAAAGATAATCCATACAATTATATTCCGTGTTGACGCATTTGGGGCTGAAGTAACATTTACATTCTTTACGGGGCTGAATAATTTCACCTTTCCCGTATAATTCATATTCATTCGGATTAAATATGTTATTCATCAAAACTAATTTTTTATTCAAGCCAATTGCAATATGCATCGTCATAGTAACCTGAGTAATTATGAGTTCGCATTTATTTACCATATTTAAAAAAGTCTTCAATGGAAAATGTCCGAAATATTTTGATTTTGTATTTTCCGCATACAGACTGTTTTTCGAATCTTCCTGCGGACCACCAAGGAGAATAATTTCGTATCCTCTGTCGGTTAATCTGTGAATCAGGTTAATCCAGTTATCATCACTCCAAAGCCGTGATGTCCACCTGTCTCCGCAACCCGTATTTAATCCTATAACTTTTTTACTAAAATCTATATCCCATTTCCTGTCGTATTTTTCATCGAGTTCGAGTATATATTTTTCTTTTTTAAATTCATATCCGCATATTTCAAAAATTTCATCGAGATAACTTTTTTTATTTTCTTTGGATAAATTATCAAACACACCCGTAAGATATTTGTGCTCTGCAAATTTATTAACCGGAAAACATAAACCATCTTTAATCGTATATCCGAATTTCTTTTTAGCATTTAAATTATTTATCAGGCTTATAGCTTCGCGGTCTTTATCAAGGTTGATTACAACATCAAATTCCACTTCTTTCAGATACATTACGCTTGTAAAGTTGCATTTCAGTACAACATCCACACCCAAATCCGAGTTAACAGGAACCAGCTCAGGGGTATAAGTAAGCCAGAAAATTTTAGCATTTGGATATTCATTTTTCAAAGGATATAAAAGAGGAGTAGTGCGAATAACATCACCCGCCGCACCGAGTTTTATAATAAGGATTTTAGCATCCGTTTTTTTATAAAAGTCGCAGTTATCACACATCACTCCAAACTGCTTATTCTGCCTGCAGGGAATATCACCCCTGAAAAACCTGCAATCTGTTTTTAAATCCGTCAAATTGAGCATAATAATTCTATAAAATTTTTTAAATATAGAATTATTATGATTTAAAAGTAATTCATTAAATAGATGATAATGCAGTATTTTTTATCGAAAGGAGTTTTAATATTCAAAAAAAAAGCTCAACTAAAACGAGTTGAGCTTTTCAAAACCTATATACCGGTTAATTGTAAATTAATTATTGTTTAATTATTTCGCATATTCTTTAATTTTAGATTGCATTTCCGGGCTTAGTTGTTTAATCAACTCAGCATTATAGGAAAGCGAGCCTGTAGGTTGTGGATTTTCATAAAGTTCATAAATCTGGTTCGATGCAATAGCATACTTTCTTGAAAGCCATGCAAGTGAGCCATCCTGCACTTCGGGGTCTACATTAGCCGTAAAAATAGAAATTGTGTTATCGCTATTCAACACTATATCGAAAGTACGGAACTGCTGTGGAAATTCTCTCAATGATTTTGTTTCCACTTCCCAGAAACCATTTTCGGGATGGTTAGCATCGTTTGAAGGAAAAGCGGTAACGGTATTTAAATGTCGATGTCCTGCAACCCAGAGAATAAGATTTGGAAATGATTGTAATTGCTTGATTAGGTCACGTTCATCCGTATATCCCGGAGCAGAATTCCAGTCCATTGGAGAATTATAGCATACACCAATTGGAATATGAGCGGCAATAATCATCAGCTTACCTTCGCTCTGTCCGGCTTTCAATTGAGACATAAGCCAATCATAACGTCCGCTATTAAGCTCTCCATGTCCGAATATTCCTTCTTTGACCGGAGTATCGGCATCATCCTGTGTATCATCGAGTACAATAATTTTCAGAGGCAAATTCGATTTTGGTTCAAAGGAGTAACAACCGTTAAAGAAATTATCCGAATTAAACCCGTGTCCTTTTGGTTGTGACGTGGTATTATTGAATTCATTAATCCATTCCGATTTTAAAAGCGAGCGGCGGTTTGAATCGGGTGATACCGAAGAAATACTTTTCATATCAGCAACAACACCGGAACCGATAATACTTCCGTATGGAGTACTGCAATCCAGAGTGCCCATCGAATATGTGTTTTTATCCATTGCATCCGGGTCTACAAAAATATTACCGAGTTGAAGTATATGTTCACCTAAAAGAGTTTTCCTGACTTTATCGTTTACCTGTTTCGAACCTAACCAGAAATGGTCGTGATTACCGACTACACTATACCACGGAATAGATTTATCGAGTCCTTCGGCTTTGTACTCTTTTTGATATTCCTGAAGAGGTTCTTTCTGTTTGCCCGAACTTGGTTTAATAACTTTACCATCCATAACATCGATAAACCATCTTAATTCGTTATATTGTGTACTGTTTGCCAAATCACCCACCGCAAGCCCCAAATCAAAAGGTTGTTCTTTGTGAAGTCCGTTAATTGTCTGAACGGCGGCATTCAGGACATGTGTTGTAAAAAGCATAAGAGGAGAATAAACGGATATGGCATTTGCTCCAGCCCATCTTGTAAAAAAAATTGCTTGAGCCGGTGACTCTTTATCGGTAATATGAACATCATTCATAGTAAAGAATCTAAGCAAGTTTGTGGATTTAGTAACGGATTGATAATTATATCCCGCTGGCATCAAATCCAGTCGTTTTTGATATGGCAAACCCGGTCCGTAATGCCATTTTCCATAACCATACTTTTCGAAATTTCCAGCATCACCTATGCGAACGGTTGGAATAGCAGGAACGAAATCAGGAACAATCGTTCTATCTAAAGTAGTATGAACCCTGTCATTATTAACTAATTGACATAATCCTAATTCATACATAAAGGAAAAGCAAATAAAAACAAATGTACAGATAAAAATTCTGATTTTCATATTTGTAACTTTAATTAATGGAAAAACTAAATTAATTCGTCATTTAAGGTCAGCAGGAAACACAATATAAAATTATTTACATTTAATTGTAATACATTTATAAAACCATAAATCACATAAAAAATGGATAAGACATAGAAAGCAGAATATAAAAATCTTGCTATATTAATAAGAAATACATATTTTGCGTAAAAGGGAGGTTTTTTAATGGCGACACTAAAAGACTTAATAATCGAAAAAAGATTATTTTTTGTGAAAACGGGAATGTGTGTGCTGGATGTAGCAAAATATATGGACTTGCATAATATCGGAGCGGTGCCTGTACTAGATAATGAAAACAAGCTCAAAGGAATTTTTTCCGAAAGAGACCTGATGAGAAAATGCATAGCAAAAGAGCTCGACTTAAAAGTAACTATTGTAGATGAGGTAATGACCAAACAGGTGATAGTGATAGAGTCATCGGACACATCTGAATATTGTATGCAGATTCTGAAGCAGGAAAATATCAGGCACATACCCGTGATTGAAGAAAATAAATTAGTCGGCATAATCTCTATAAGAGACCTTATTTTGCATGATATAAAACTTAAAGAAGAAAAAATAGATTTACTTAATACATATATCCAATACAACGGTTAAATTACTATTATGACAAGAAGGATTGTATTACTGACCAATGACAGTAATTTCGAAAACTTTGTGAAAATTTCCGCCCTTACACTCACAAAGCTGAATTACCAGATTGATATTTTCAAAGAAGTAAAAAAAGACATAGATATTATAATACTTGATTTCGATAATCAGGAAAATATCGAAGTAGCAAAATCAATCAGAAAAAATCCCGACCTGCAAAATAAAAAAATCATCGGAGTTATATCTACTCTCACCGATAAAAAAATATTCTTCGAATCCGGCTGTGACTCCGTAATGACTAAAAAAGAATTTGAGGTAGCCGGAAATAATATATTAATGTATTAAAGTTAAATGTTAGATTTAAAAAAATGTTCCTACGCAGGAGCGTAGGAACGAGAATATATTATTCGTTCCCAAACAGCCCGCCACGGCGGATTTTCAAGAGTTTTGGAACGAGGAGAAAATTTACTATGACACTTTACATGCTTTATAGACTCTACAATTCTATAGACTTTACAACTCTATAAACTCTACGACTTTATAGACTCAATTACTCCATATACTCAATTACTCCATAGATTCAAGATACTGTTCTGCGTCTTTTGCTGCCATACATCCCGTACCGGCGGCGGTTATTGCCTGCCTGTAGTGTTTATCCTGTGCATCTCCGCAAGCAAAAACACCGGGAATATTAGTTTTAGTAGTACCTTTTTCCGTTATGATATATCCATCGGTCTCTAAATTAATAATACCCTTGAGAATTTTTGTGTTAGGGTCGTGTCCGATAGCAATGAATACACCTTCGCACTCGTGGTTAATGATTTCGTTTGTTTTTACATTTTTCAGTCTAATACCGGTAACCATTTTTCTGCCTTCGCCTTCTTTTCCGCAGACTTCTTCTATAACAGTATTTAAAGCAAATTTTATTTTAGGATGTTTTTGGGCTCTTTCAAGCATAGCCGGTGATGCCCTGAAGCCTTCCCGCCTATGTACTAATAAAACTTCGGAGCAAATATTTGCTAAATAGGTAGCTTCTTCCATAGCGGTATCGCCGCCGCCAACAACTACAACTTTTTGATTTCTGAAAAAGAAACCGTCACAGGTAGCACAGGCAGAAACTCCCGAACCCAT
>JBAZEQ010000006.1:0-19912 GCA_041653855.1 Ignavibacteria bacterium
AAAGACCATTATTAAAGAGTCATTCATTCTATATGGATGACTCTTTTTTTATTTTTATAAATCCTAAAATCTAATTTCGAAATTCTAAACAAATTCAAAATTCTAAGTATCAAATTTAAAAATATTTTTTAGAATTTAGACATTAGATATTGTTTAGAATTTAGGTTTTAGGATTTAGAATTTCTCCTTTCATTTTATTAACTTTATATCTCAATAATCAACAACAAAATTGTAGCTTGACAATTTAATTAAGTATATTTAAGTTTCCTTTAACGAAAGTAACGAAGTAAAATAGATTCGTTAGAGGGAAGCACGCGGGAAAACATTAAATACTTTTTTCTAATTTAAAAATATTAGAAATGAAAAAGTTGATATTCACTATGTTTATTTTATCCATATTCTCTAAAACCGTGTTTTCTCTTGATACAAATTCTTTAAAATATATGCCTTTACAGGTGGGAAATTATTGGGTTTATACAGGTTACACATCTATATTTGGTGGAGGCACATCATATTGGACGGAAAAGTTTTCTGTCGTTTTTACAAGAAGTATTAACAATCATATATATTATTATTTAAACTCCGGGAATAATGATCTTTTCAAAGGATATTACCGGATTGATAGTACTACGGGTACTTTATATAAATATGATTCAACAGGTTCATGTCAGAATTATCATAACGAGATTTTAATAGACAGCCTTGCGGCAATAAGTGGAGATTCAATAAGAAACTGTAATTCGGGTTCTTATTGCTGCACAGGTACTTCAGACTTTACAATATTTGGTATTACATCCACAAAGAAATCTTTTAATTATGTATTTTATTATTTTCCTTTCACTATTATGTATGATAAAATATTTATTAAAAACTTAGGGTTTTATAATTATTCTTCTTCATCTACCGGAGGTGGTGGTGGAGGTGCATGTAGTTTGACATTAAAAGGTTGTAAAATAAACGGAATAGTTTATGGAGATACTTCGATGACGAAAATAAATCAAATTAACAAAGAATTACCAAATGACTTCTCCCTCTCCCAAAACTATCCGAACCCGTTTAATCCTACAACAAGTATAAAGTATCAAGTAGAAAGTAGAAAGTTAATAAAGTTGGTTGTTTATGATATTCTCGGGAAAGAGGTGGCGGTGCTTGTAAATGAGAAACTGCAACCGGGGACTTATGAAACCCAATTCCCCAATTACTACGGAGTAACCGGTAACCAGCTACCAAGCGGGGTATATTTTTATTCTTTGTTTGCAGATGGAGAGAGAATGGATACAAAGAAAATGTTGATGATAAAATAGTCGTAACTATTTAATCCGAAACCCGCCTCTGGCGGGGTATTATTAAAATAAAAATTTAAAGAAATTATGAAAAAAATAATTTTTCTTATATATCTAATTTTATTTACATCAAAAATATTAAATTCACTTGATACGAATTCATTGAAATATATGCCGATGCATGTCGGCGATTACTGGGTGTATAATGGACACGCTTCTTCGTTTAGCGGGGGTTCCAACTGGATAGATGTCTTATCAATACAATTTTGCAGATATGTTAATAATCACATTTATTACTATTTTACAACAACAAACAATAACGGTTATCCTTTTAAAGGATATTATAGAGTAGACAGTTTAACAGGAAGCTTATATAAATATGATTCCACGGGTTCTTGCAATTATTATCACAATGAAATATTATCTGACAGTTTAGCTGCAATAAATGGGGATTCAATTAAAAATTGCAATACTAGTATTTATAAATGTACCAGTGTTACTAATTTATTAATCTTTGGAGATAGTACTATAAAAAAATCATTCTACTATTATTTTTCTTATATTCCTTATACACATACAGGTTCAAAAAACTTTATTAGAATGTATGGTTTTTCATATTATTCAAGTTCATCAACCGGTGGAGGTTCTGCCGGATCTTATAGCCTAACATTAAAAGGATGCAAAATCAATGGGATAGTATATGGGGATACTTCTACGGTTGGAATTAATAAAATTGGAAATATAATACCCGATAATTTTTCCCTCTCCCAAAACTACCCCAACCCGTTTAATCCTTCTACAAGTATCAAATATCAGATAGCAGATAGCAAATTTGTAAGATTGGTGGTTTATGATATTCTCGGGAAAGAGGTGGCAACGCTTGTGAATGAGAAACTGCAACCGGGAGAATATGAAGTTCAATTTCCAAATGTTCAATTAGCAAATGTACAACTACCAAGCGGAGTGTATTTTTATTCTTTGTTTGCCGATGGAGAGAGAATGGATACGAAGAAAATGTTGATGATTAAATAGTCGTAACTATTTAATCCGAAACCCGCTTGTGGCGAGGTTTTACTCAAATAACAAATAGCATATATCAAATAGCAAATAATAATTAATATTCATCATTCAGAATTTTATTATTCTAAAAACTCTATACACTCTAAAGACTCTACACACTCTGCACTCAATTTCTCTTGAATGTTATATCTATTTAAAATATTTTGATTTATTATTTTACTTAAAAATTCAAATATGTTGAAAAGATTATTTACATTTGCATTTGTATTAGTGATAACTATTTCGCTTTACTCTCAGGATAAAGCGGATACGAAATACTGGATTATTTTTAAGGACAAGGGTAAATACAGTTATGAAGATAAAATTACGAAAGGCAGTGAGGCATATAATACAGGTTTGGCAACGCTTACAGATCGGGCAATACAGAGAAGACTGAAAGTTCTACCAGAAGAAGAACTGATTGATTTCGGTGATTTGCCGCTTGAAGAAAATTATATTCAAGAGATAGAAAAACTTGGAATTGAATTGATAGCAAAATCAAAATGGTTTAACGGTGTAAGTGCATACCTTACAATCGAACAACTTGAAAGAATAAAGAAACTTGATTTTGTATCACAAATAAGATTAGTCAACAAATTAATAAAGCAGGATATTGTAAGTTTAGCACCGATAGAATGCGGGGATTATTATGAAAATCAAATATTCAGATTTGTTGATGTAAAAAATATTTTAAACTACGGGAAATCATTCGACCAGATGAATCAATTAGATGTTCCCAAAGTCCATAATCTTGGAATCACGGGAAAAGGAGTATTGGTGGCGAGTTTAGATGACGGATTCGACTGGAGAAATCACGAAGCATTAAAGGACTTAAAAGTAATTGCGGAATATGATTTTATTAATAAGGACGAATTCACATATAATGAAGCAAATCAAAAGTATGAAGATTCATATGAACAAAGCGGACACGGTACGGGTACTTTTTCTACAATGGCAGGATATAAAGAAGGCAAATTAATCGGTCCTGCTTTTAATTCGGAATTCATTCTAGCTAAGACAGAATATTCATCATCCGAAACTCCAATGGAAGAAGACTTCTGGCTCGAAGCCGTCGAATGGGTTGAGGGAAAAGGAGTCGATATAATTACAACATCTTTAATTTACAAAGAATTTGATAAACCATATACAACGAACTCATATAAATACGAAGACTACGACGGTAAGACAGCAATTTCAACACTCGCCGCTACAAGATGTGCACATCTTGGAATAGTTGTTTTAGCTGCCATTGGAAATTATAGTCAAACTGCAATACCATCATTAGGTTCACCCGCAGATGGAGATACAATTATTACAGTCGGGGCTGTATTGAGTGACGGGAATATTGCGAGTTTCAGTTCGAATGGACCGACAAGTGACGGAAGAACAAAACCCGATGTGCTTGCAATGGGAGTGAATGTTTATATAGCATCAAAGGAAAGAACCAACGCATATGAATTTTCTAATGGGACATCATTTTCTACTCCAATCACTGCAGGAGTTTGTGCTTTGATACTTTCAGCACATCCCGAACTTACTCCTTTACAGGTCAGGGAGGCGTTGAGATTGACTGCGAATAATTCTTCGACACCGAATAACATTATGGGCTGGGGAATAATAAATGCTTATAATGCACTTTTATATTACGGTATGGCGTGGAGCAATGAAGCGATAGTAAACATAGAATCGGATAATATAAAAGTGTCCATATCACTTGCATCAAAATATTTAATTGAAGGGGTTAAGATATTTTATTCTACAGATGATGGTAATACATTCAGCGAAAAAAATATGAGCTACATTCAGGGTAATGAAGACGGGAATAAATCGGGATTATATTCAGTTGATTTATCTGACATTCCTTCACAGGGAAACATATTATATTATTTCTATGCTAAAGATTTCAATAATGATGAATCTGTATATCCGTTGGATGCGAACAGAAAATCAGAGAAATGTTTTGTGTATAATTATTAAGAACGAGATCCCCGCCTAAAAATCCGCGGGGATGACAATTTTGAATTAAGCTATTTTTTTATTCGTAAAATACCTATAAATCATTAATGCTATTCCGGCAGTTAGAGCAATTCCGGCAAAGTAAAACCATATATAATAAGCTTTATCATAAGCGTGAACGAGTGCTTCGGGTGATAAAGTTTTAGGGTCGGGGCAGTAAGCTGTTAATAGATAGCCTGATATTCCAAATCCGAGAATATTAGCAAAGAAAGAATAAAGGTATCCGAAACCAATATATAAACCTTCCTGACCCTTAGGTGCCTGAAGCGAAAAATATTCAAGGTATCGTGGAGAAATAAAACACTCTGCAAACCCCTGAAAAATAATTCCTATTATCATCATCACAGTAATCGGATGAGCCGAAAAAATTCCGAAGAAATTTACGGATTCACCTGTGATATTTTGGAGCCAGTAACTCGATGCCATAAGCAGTGCCGAAAAAGGCATAATGAACATACCAATATTCATCGATGTAACAGCTTTTATTTTCTTGGTAATACTTGTAATCCACACAACACTAATCATTACAACAAATGGATTTACATTTGCAATCCATTCAGGCGAAGCCGTAACACCTATCGTTCTTGTAACATATTTAGGCATAGTAGCATAGAGCTGACTTTGTATTATCCAGAAACCGCTAACAATAAATATTAAAGTTATCAATCTTGCATTTGTAAATACCCTTTTAAAACCTTGTAAAACTTCCTTAAATGTTCTCTTTACTTCCATTTCATCGAAATTTCTATAGATAAAATATACAACAATCAAAGCAATAAAAGTCATAAAAGCAGAATAAAAATTAATCGATTGAAGACCGAGATTAATTCTTAGAGGAAAAGCAAACGTTTTCCCAAGGAATGCACCAATATTTACTATGCTATAAAAGATTGAATAACCTTTTGCTCTTGTTTCTTCACTTGTTGTTTTTGCAATCGTTCCGGTAATTACCGGTTTAATCAGTGACCCGCCAACCATTACAATAAGCAGAGAAGGAAGTACAATTACTTTATAAGGAAATGCGCCAAGAGAAAAATATCCTATAGTCAGCAACGTAAATGCAAGAATTATAGCTTTCCTGAATCCTATTCTATCAGCAACAGCTCCCGTAAAAGGCGGAAGTAAGTAAAGCCCAGCAGAAAACACACCGCTAATCCATGCCGCCCAGACATCATTAAAACCAACAACATTTGTTAAATATAATGTAATTGCTATGAACACCGCATAATAAGCCGCTCGCTCAAAGAGTTCGACAGTATTAGCTGTCCAATAAATCTTAGAGAATTTATATTTTACTTTATCCAATAATTAAACCTGCTTTCCTGAGAATTTTAGAATTTTTCAAGTATACTAAAATACTGATTTTTAAAATACCATAATTTGTATTTCTTTTTAATACAAAAAATAAGATATTTATAAAATTTTAATTTTAAAACAATAAATATGAAAAATAAAGTTTCAAAGTTATTACTACTTATCGTTTTTGTTATTTCATTTGTAAAAATAACAAATGCAGGTGATAGGATGATGTTAATAGAATTCTTCACAAGTTCTACATGCGGTCCCTGTGCTTCTAATAATCCGACTATGACAGCATTTGTACAAAGTATGGATCCCGATAGACTCGTTGCAATCGGGTATCATATGAACTGGCCAGGATTGGGAAACGATCCAATGTATTTATATAATTCAACCGATAACACCGCAAGAAGAAACTATTATGGAATAAATTCAATTCCCGCCGGTCAATTTGACGGATTCATAGGCATACCAATTGCTTATTCACAATCGAATTTGCTTGCGACATATGATTCAAGAAAGGACATTTTAAGCCCGATAACGATTATATTAACCGATAGCACTTATTCAACCGATAGTGTTTTAGTACGAGCAACGATATATTGCGAGACTTATTTAGCAAATCCATCTGTAACTGCTTTTATAGCATTGGAAGAAGAACTGATTCAATACTCAAGTCCTCCGGGAACAAACGGTGAAAAGGATTTTCACTGGGTTATGAGAAAAGTTTTCCCGACAGGAACAGGGACACCTATAACGCTATTGCCCGGAAAAACCGTTACAATTCAACGGACATTTAAGAAAGACCCTATATGGCAATGGAACCAAATTACACCTATAGCATTCGTCCAGGCATCAAATAAAGAAATTTTAAATGCAGCAAGAAAAACAGCTAATTTCACATTACTTGCAAATCCGGGTTTTCAGGCAGTAACTCCGGGTCAAGCTTCAACAAAGAATTACAAAGTTTCGGTACCGGTAGTAGCAAGTGGGTATAATTCTCCTGTAACATTTACAGCAACAGTTGTTCCACCAACAGCAGGAATCACAGCTTCATTTCCAAACGGGAACGTTTTAAGTGCTTTCCCAGATTCTGTTACGGTACAAGTATCTTCCACTGCATCAGTCCCGACAGGTTCTTATCAGATAGTTGTTACAGGAACAAACAGTGCAGGGAAATACCATAAAATTGGTGTGGATTACCTTGTTGGAAAAAATTATGTTACAGTAAAGACTAATGTTTCAGGCTTAGATTTTAATGTAAATGGATCTAATTATAATTCTCCAAGATTATTTAACTGGGATATTGGTTCGACACAAACCCTACAGGTAGTTTCTCCTCAAGTTACTGGTACAAAAAGATATATTTTTCAAAATTGGAGTAACAATAGTGACACTGCCAAAACGCAAGTGATCACGGTTAATGCTACAACCGGAGAATATATTGCAAATTTCAAAACTCAATTCAGAATTTATGCTTTTGCAGAACCATCAGGAATACCGGTAACCATTACAAATTCATATGATTTCTTCGATTCCGGATCTGTAATAAATCTAACTGTTTCACCACTTCAACTTCAGCATAACGGTTTAATGTATTATTTTAATAACTGGTTTGGAGTAGGTAATGGTTCATATTCAGGGGCTAATCCTATTTGCCAGGTAACTATGCTTAATCCAATAACTGAGCTGGTAACATTTGACACCATAAGCGTAGGAATAAACCAGATAAGCAGTGAGATACCGGAAAGGTATAATTTATACCAAAACTACCCGAATCCTTTTAATCCCGAAACTAAAATTAAATTTGACATACCAAAATCAGGAATAATTAAACTGAGAATTTACGATATGCTTGGTAAAGAAGTTCAAACATTATATTCAGGACATTTAAATACGGGAAAATATGAATTTAAGTTCAACGGAATCGGATTAGCTTCAGGAATGTATTTTTATAAATTAGAGACCGAAAACTTCACTCAAATTATGAAAATGTTACTGTTAAAATAAAATAATGTAGATTTTTTAGTATTCATTTTTTCAATAAATAGAGTTAATTTTATAAATTCTAATTTGTTAAAATAAATAAGGAGATATCAGGTTTGGCAGTAAAGATAACAGAAGAGTGCATTGCTTGTGGAGCTTGTGAAGCTGAATGCCCAAATAATGCAATTTATGAAGCAGGAAATCCATACTCAATAGGCGGTCAGGAATTCCCCGCATTATCCGAAGATTATACCTACATTGTACCGGATAAATGTACAGAGTGCGTAGGATTTAATGATGAACCTCAGTGTATTCCTGCTTGCCCTACAGAAGCTATAGCTATGGATCCTGCCCATCAGGAAACCAAAGAACAACTAATGGCAAAAAAGGAACACTTGGACCAGGTTGGCAGATAATCATAAATAAATTATTTTATTACAAGCCCGGGAATTTTTTTATTTCCGGGTTTTTTATATTTCGAATTAATATTAATAATAATTTTTAAGATAAAACTATTATAATACGGAAAAATGCAGAACAGAAGAAATATTAAGGTATTGAAATTTGGTGGCGACTGTTTGAAAGATGCTTCACATATTTTAAAAGTCGTCGATATTATATTATCTCAAAAAAATTTTTCCATTGTTATAATCTCTGCAATTCACGAGATTACTGACCTTTTAATAAATGGTATAACAACTGCTAAAGAAAAAGAAGTTAACGTTGCGAATACAATTAGCATATTAACCGAAAAGCATTATGAAATTGCACAGGACTCAATTGTAAGCGATACTATACTTCAGACTACTATACAAAATATTGTTTTATTAATAAAAAAAGTCGAGAGATTACTTTACGGAATATCTTATACGGAAGAAGATACAGCTGCAATAAGAGCTTACATAACAAGTTTTGGTGAAAGATTAGCTGCGGTTATTTTATCAGGTGTGCTGGAAGATAAAGGTGTAAAATCAAATATAATCGAGACTGACAAAATCGGTCTTGTAACAGACGAGCAATATGAAAATGCAACAGTTGATTTGAAAGAGTTTAAAGTAAATTTCAAACCGGTTGCGGCAAATATATTAAATGATGAAGCTATTCCGATTTTGACCGGATTTTTTGGTAATGCACCCGATGGAAAGGTAACTACATTCGGAAGAAATGGTTCGGATTACACTGCGGCGGTAATGGCTTACGGTTTCGATGCTCCATTACTTGAAATATGGAAAGATGTTGACGGATTTATGAATGCAGACCCGAAGATTATAAAAAAATCTGAAATAATTGACCACCTTTCTTATTTCGAGGTAGCTGAATTATGCTATTACGGAGACAGATTATTACATCCGCTCACAATCGAGCCGATTGCAGGACTTGGTATCCCGGTTCATATAAAAAATATTTTCAACACGGATTCAAAAGGAACAATAATTTCACCCGATGCATATATAGATGAATGCATTATCAAGAGTATTGCTTATAATCCAAACATTGCCATGATAAGGCTTCACGGCTCGGGAATCGGCTACAAAGCGGGAATAGTAACCACAATCGCCAATGCATTATCAGAAAATAATATTAATATTTTCTCGACTGTATCATCACAGACCTGCATAAATCTTTTAATAGAAACGAAAGATGCAGACGAAAGCTACGAAATTTTAAAAGAATATAAAGGAAATATAATTGAAAGAATAGACTTTCAAAAGGACATTGCATTAATAGCTGTGGTGGGAGAAGGTGTACTGAAAAGAAAAGGAATATTCGCAAGGGTTCTTGGAGCAGTGTCAGATAACAGGATTAATATAGAAATGGCATCTGCGGGTGCATCGGAAGTAGCGATTTATTTAATTATATCTTCAGAAGATGTAGCCGATGCTGTCAGTGCAATTCATAAAGAGTTTTTTAGGAAGTAAAAAATACAAAAGAATAGAACCAGACTACAAAAGTATTATAAACTTTTGTAGTCTTTTTTATTATCTCTATAAAACCTTAATTTTCTCTCAACACGTACTCATCATACTCGAGTTCGAAGCGGAGTTTGTGCTTGGATTCTTCCTGAGCTAAATCCAAAAATAATGCCTGTAAACCCGGGTCAGCAACCTTTGTCGAGAGTCTGATATAAAGTTTGAATGCGGCTTTTTCCTTTGCCATAGCAAGTGTAAGAGCTTCGGGATAGCTCATATCGGGATGAGAAACTGTATGTACGACGTAATCGGATATATTCAAATCCATAATTTCCTCTTTTTTAAAAGTAAATATTCCTTCATCCTGAATTTTCTTTAATCTCGCTTTATGTTTCACTTCTTCCTGTGCAAATTCTTCAAATACATTTTTCATTTCGTCACTTTTTGCATCCAGTGCAAGACGTGAATAGAAATCCACCGCTTCCTGCTCATTCTTCATTGCAAAATTCAGAATATCATCTACAGAATTAAATTTTTCCATATTTTTTTAATATTCAATTTTCAAATGATTTATTAAAAGATTCTTCGAAACGCTTCATCAGATTATCGCAACCGTAATCGAACAGCCTGTTAAAATCATCTGTCTTTGTATAAGTCAAATAATATAATTTTTCTTTATCATCATCATTGTTTTGACTCAGCATAGATGCCATTTCAATTGTAACATTTTGATTGGAATTTATATTTGGTTTTACTCCGAGCGATGCCATTAAATCGAGCAGCTGTTCATTATTTTTCTTTTCTATTTTCGATTCCATTAAGGCATAGAAATTAAGAATGTATTTTTGTGTATTGGAATAACTTCCGCCGTTTTCGATTGGAAGTGATGCAGGTATAATCAAATCGGCTTGCATTGCGGTATCGGTAACAAAATAATCCTGTACAACAAGGAAATCTTTTCCAGATAATAATTTTTCCACTTCCTTTTTATCCACAGCACATCCTACGGGGTCTTCACCGAATATGAAGATATTTTTAATTTTTTTCTTCTGAAGCGAACCATATAAATCTTCATTAACGGCAGCGGGAATTTCATTAACACCCCAGTTCTTTTTCATTCTCTCAAACAGTTTCATTCTTTCAGACAGTTCAGGATTATTAATAGCTACTCCACCGACCCCGAGTTCCGGACTGATACCCATATCGAATAACCCCTGAGAATTATTTTTCTCTTTAAGCGAAATGAGTCCGTTCGATGTTTTTCCGAGCTTACCGGTAATTAATGCAAGGTTGAATAATTCTTTGGATGCATTTGAAGATATATGCTTCTCGGAGAATACTATAACGGAATTAATCTCATTAATAAATTCCGAAACAAAATCAGCTAATCTTTTTTCGTAGAAAACCCCCGATTCATTTAACAATGTATTAAAATTTTCAAACAATAAAGCTTTTTTGTATTCATCAAATCCCACTACATTATCCTTGATAAAGAATCCGTTTTCAAGATTATTCGATAAAATATAATGATTAACAGCTTTAATAAAATGATAATAGGACTTTACAAACAGAGTCCTGTCAACCTTATGAATCATTTTATTTTTTTCATCGGTTGTAATAAGTTCGAGTTTTGCTTTATTATAATATCTTGCATTATTTATCATATACCCAACTACAGCATTTTCATAATTGATTTCCGAACCTAATAAGTAAATCTTTCCGGCTTTTTCGATTTGCTCGAATGGAACATTTGCAACAAAATTATTTACATAGCCATCACCCCTGTTTAGATAATGAAAACTTGAAATATTATTTGTCTTAGCTCCGGCTCTTGCCAATTTCTGGATTAAATACATTTCTTCATTTGATAATCTTGCACCTGCGAAGAAAGCATTTTCATCGGGCTTTACAGATTTAATTTTTTCCTTAATAATCTCATATGCTTTTGAAAATTCAATTTCTTTAAATTCACCGTTTACTTTTAAAAGCGGTTTTTTAATTCTTGAACCATCATTTAAATATCTGTACCCGAACTTTGCATATCGGCAGATATTTGTATCTTTATTTATTACACCATTTTTCCCGACTGTTCTCATAAAGAACCCGTTTGTATGTTGCAGAGTAAGTTCACATCCCGTAGAGCAGTAATTACAAATTGTATCTATGGAATCTAATTTCACAGGACCGGGTTTAAAAGGTACATTTTCGGTGATAGCACCTGTGGGGCAGGTTGTAATGCACATTCCGCAGGATTCACAGTTTGTTTCGGTCAAAGCACTTTGTCCGCTTGGTAATACGTAAGTTTCAAATCCGCGGTTAACCAAACCGAGAGCATTAGCATTAACTATATCTTTACAAACTCTTACACATCTTGAACAAAGAATGCACTTATTATTATCAATCTCAATAAATGGATGTCTGAAATCAACATCATACTTTTTATATTCACCGCTAAATTTATTCTGGACAGCTTCGTAATCAGTAGAATATTTTTTCAAGTCGCAAGTGTAATATACAGAACAGCCACACTCAAGACACCTTAAAGTTTCTTCGAATGCCTGCTTCTTTGAATATCCTAATTCCACTTCCTTGAAATTTTTTCTTTTATTCGGGTCAATCGTAGGCATTTCTTCTCTTTCCTGAACTGCATATTTGTCCCTGTAATCATCATCCTTCTGAACTTCGAAGTTATCTCTTTTACTAATGAATTCATAAGGTTCACCTGTAATCGGCAAACCCATAATTAATTGATGACAACTTTTTGCTGCTTTTCTTCCCTGAGCTATTGCTTCAATCAGAGTAGCAGGACCTGTAACACCATCACCTGCGGCAAAAACATTCTTAATCGAAGTTTGCAGAGTTTTTTTATCAGCATCGATATCTCCCCACTTGTTCACAATAAGTTTCTCCTCGGAATTTTCATTTATATCATTTAAGAAATTTACATCTGTTTTTTGTCCGATAGCCGCAAGTATAATATCGAGTTCAACTTCAAATTCTGAACCTTCAACCTTAACAGGTCTTCTCCTGCCTGAGGCATCGGGTTCACCAAGTTGCATTTTATAGCAGGATAAAGTTTTTAGTTTCCCCTTTTCATCGACATTAACTTTTGCGGGAGCAGTAAGAAATAAATATTCTATACCTTCTAATTTTGATTCGTGAATTTCAATCGGATTAGCAGGCATTTCTTTTTCTGTTCTTCTGTAAATAATATAAACTTTTTCCGCTCCGCATCTCATAGAGGTTCTACAGCAGTCCATAGCAGTATTACCGCCACCAATTACTGCAACTTTTTTTCCTTTAAAATCATATTTTTGTCCTGTCAATTCCATATTTCTCAAAAAATCTATTCCTGATAAAACATTTTCAGCTCTATCATTTTCACAACCGATAGTAGTTCCGTTTTGTGAGCCAATTGTCAAAATTAAACTGTCGTATTTCGATTTAATATCTTTAAAACTTAAATTACCACCGAGTTTTTTTTCATAATAAATCTTGACACCCATATCCTTAATACTTTCGACTTCTTTGTCAATGATTTCATTTGGTAAACGGTATGGTGGAATTCCGTAACGAAGCATTCCACCCGGATGAGGGCTTGCTTCGTATATATCCACATCGTGTCCTTCTTTTGCAAGATAGTAAGCTGAGGTCAAGCCACCCGGTCCCGCACCGATAACACAAACTTTTTTTCCGGTTTTAGATTTAATTTCAGGCATATACTTATCACCCGATTCAAAATCCATATCGGTAGCAAAGCGTTTAAGGTAATCAATTCCTACACCTTTACCTTCGAGAAGAT
Source organism: Ignavibacteria bacterium (assembly GCA_041653855.1). Taxonomy (GTDB): domain Bacteria; phylum Bacteroidota; class Ignavibacteria; order Tepidaquicellales; family Tepidaquicellaceae; genus FEN-1279. Next base: position 13,356 of record JBAZEQ010000006.1, read on the forward strand.
TTCTGCGGCAGGCAACTTCACAAGGTCTTACACATACCCTTCCGCAAATTGCAGGAAGCGGATTAACTTCTTTAATCAATCCGACTGCTTCACGATACATACCCTTATTTATAAGAGAAATATATCCCTGAACATCCACTCCTGCGGGACAGGTCATTTTACACGGAGCAACACAATCCGCATAGTGATTGCTAAGAAGCAGTTCCAGTGCGGATTTTCTTGACTTGCGGACTTTATCACTATCGGTAGTAATTTTCATACCTTCTACAATTTTAGTAGAACAAGCTGGTTGCAGACCTCGCATACCTTCTACTTCAACTACGCATACATAGCAGGATGAAAAAGGTTCAAGTCTTTCATCATTGCATAAAGTCGGAATTTCAATCCCGTTTCTTTTTGCGAGCTTTAAAATCGTTTCACCTTTGTTTCCTTTAACAATTTTATTATTGAGTATAATATTTAATTTTTCCATCTATTTATTAGATACTTATTTCTTTTTGAAAAATTTTGCTTATTTATTTTATATTGAAAATAGAAAATGGAAAAAAGAAAATAGTTATTCTATTTCTCCATTTCCTTCTGTTTTTTTAAAAAATTTATATATCCGTTTAGAAGCTTAATAACGGAATTACATTTGTTTCTTAATTCTTTATATTCTTCATTATTAATATAATTATTATCCATACAGATAATTAAATCATCCATTATTTCGTAAGCAGAACCTCTACTCTGTCTGCAAAATTGAATATTTTCCTGATAATGAAATCTTCCATAACCTTCAGCAATGTTATTAGTTATAGAACGTGATGCTCTAATCATCTGACTTTTCAAACAATATTTTTCATCTACAGGTAATTTCTTAAGAATTTTATCAATTTCTAATCTTAATAATCTTCCTTCTTTCCAGACATCCAAATCTTCAAAATTATATATTTTCTTATCTGTCATTTATTAATTACTATTTATTGTTCTTACCAATTTTCACAATACAGTCTTGCATTTTTCATCTTCACATGTCAATACCATTTTCTATTTTTCTATTTTCCATTTTCATTTCTAATAAGGGATTAAAGTTCAACCGAACATTAAAACTTAATAGACCTTTATAGAATCGAACTTACATTTAGAATAACAATCACCGCATTTTATGCAGAGATTCTGATGAATAAAGTGAACAGCTTTTCTCTCGCCTTCGATTGCCTGTGTCGGACATCCCTTTTTACATACCATGCATCCCGTACATTTTTCAGGTATGATTTCATAAGTCAGAAGTTTTTTGCAATTCAAAGCAGGACATTTTTTATCCCTGATATGTGCTTCATATTCATCTCTGAAATATTTAATTGTTGTAAGAACAGGATTCGGAGCAGTTTGTCCGAGTCCGCAGAGTGAACCATCTTTAATTTGAATTGAAAGTTCTTCGAGTTTTTCTATATCACCTTCTTTACCTTCGCCTTCGGTAATGCGTGTTAAAATCTCGAGCATTCGTTTAGTACCTATACGGCAGAAAGTACATTTTCCACAGGATTCTTTTTGAGTGAAATCCAGAAAGAACCTTGCAATATCAACCATACAGGTTGTTTCGTCCATCACTACCATACCGCCCGAACCCATAATAGCACCGGTAGCCGTAACTGAATCATAATCCACTATCGTATGCGAAAGATGTTCAGGAATACAACCACCCGAAGGACCGCCAAGCTGGACACCTTTAAATTTTTTGTCACCTATTATTCCGCCGCCAAGTTTATAAATAATTTCCTTTATGGTAATTCCCATCGGTACTTCAACGAGTCCGCCATTTTTGATTTTACCTGTTAAAGCAAAAACCTTCGTACCTTTACTTTTTTCTGTTCCGTATTTTGCATAAGCCGCGGCACCATTAATGATAATCCACGGAATATTTGCATAAGTTTCTACATTATTAATATTAGTTGGTTTTCTCCAGAGACCTGAAACAGCAGGAAACGGAGGACGTTTACGAGGCATACCCCGTTCACCTTCGATAGATGCAATCAAAGCAGTCTCTTCACCGCATACAAAAGCACCTGCACCTTCTTTTACTGCAACATCAAAATTAAATCCCTCAATCCCGAGAATATCCGTTCCAAGATAACCTCTTTCCCTTGCCTGACCGATTGCGATGTTTAAACGTTTCACGGCAAGCGGATATTCTGCACGGCAGTATATATAACCGAATGATGCACCGATTGAGTAAGCACCAATAATCATTCCTTCCAAAACAGAATGCGGGTCACCTTCCAGCACAGATCTATCCATAAATGCACCCGGGTCACCTTCGTCAGCATTACAAATAATATATTTTTCTTTCGATTCACTGCCATTTGCAAACTTCCATTTCATACCTGTAGGAAATCCACCACCTCCCCTGCCTCTTAAACCCGAATCCAAAACTGTCTTGATAACCTCCTGAACACCAATTTTTTCATTAGCAATTTTTTTAATCGCCTGGTATCCTTTTCTTGCTTCATATTCCTCGATTGATTCAGGGTCAATATAACCACAATTTCTTAATGTAATTTTTACCTGACCATCGAAATATTCTTTAAAAGGAGATTCATACTTATCAGATTTGACTATATATTCAGGAATAGGAGAAAATTTGACAATATGTTTATCTATTATCTCATCAATTTTTTTTACATTTACATCACCGTATAAATATGAACCGGTATCATCAACGATTTCCACCAGCGGTTCTTTGAAACACATTCCGATACAGCTCGTTTTCTTTAATTCAAAATCCAGATTATCAGCCTCTTTTATTCTTGCAATCTCGTCATAGACTTTACCAGCACCTGCTGCAAGTCCACAACTTCCGAGCCCGACTATTACTTGTGCTTTTTCCATTACGTATGAAATTTATTTTCTTATTAGTATTAAAATTATTGATTTTAGTTTTTAGAAATATTATCGGTTAACTTTTCTTTTGCCGCAAGTGATTCTTTTCGCTTTATTTCTTTTATTACATCTACAGTTTTCTTTTTATTCAGTTTACCAAAGGTTTCATCTCCAATCATCATAACTGGTGCAAGCGAACAACATCCGAGACATGCAACAGTTTCGAGTGTAAAAATCCTATCTGGAGTGGTTTCACCATCTTTTACACCAAGAAAGCCTATCAGTTCATCAGAGATTGCAGTTGCTCCCTGCACATGGCAAGCTGTACCATGGCAAACTCTTACAATATGTTTACCGACCGGACTCAGTCTGAACTGAGCATAAAATGTAGCTACTCCATACATATCGTTCAGGTTCAAACCTGTCTCTTTCGATATTTTTTCAAAAACACTTTTTGGTATGTACCCGTAAATATTTTGTGCACCCTGTAACAAAGGAATCAGATTTCCTTTTTTTCCTTTGTACTTTTTGATAAGCGATTCCAGTAAACCCAAATCAACGGCATCTTCGGTTTCACAGGTTGCATCCTTTGTATTTAATCTGCTAATACGCATATGGTTTATTAAATTAATATATTAAAAGTAAAATATTTTTATTATCATTTGAGATAGGAAGGATATTTAAGATTTTCGAAAAAATATTATTACGATTTTTAAAATCCTTCTAACACTATCTAACAGCAAAAAGCAAAATTTACCACTCCATACTATCCTCAAGTTTTATCTCGTTAATATCATCTTCGCTTAATCCGTGCCACCTGCAGCCTTTTTTAGAGCAAATATAGAAATCAATCAGTTTAGACCTCGCACTAATGGAAATTCTTGCAACCTGAGAGCCGCATACCGAACATTTCTTTTCAGTCATCATTAAACTCTTATTACAGTGAAAGCATCTTAAATCCCCAACCGGTTTTCCCTCCGTAAGAAATATTGTTGACTTGGATGAAAATACATTAAGGTAAGGACTTACCATAATATAACCCGTTTCATTTTTTTCATTTACAATTTTCAGTTTAAGCATATCTTCATCGATAAGGCTTCGTTTGCAATGCGGACAGTAGGAATGTAGGAATGTTCCTGTTTCGAGAATTTCAAGATGTTCGTCTTTTTCAGGTTCAACTATTTCCATAAATTCTCTTGCTTCTTCTGTGCTATCTTGTATGAAACCGTATTCCTGATAAAATCTTGTAAGGGCAAGGGTTAAATCGTTAAATTCAATAGTGTGATTTTTACAACCTTCTCTCGTGCAAATACTGACTTTACCTTCTATATCGAGATTTAAAGTAATCATTGGTGCTTTACATACTTTACATTCAATACTAAATGGTAATTTTTCTTTACAACCAGGACAGCTAAACTCTGCAATTTCATTTTTAGGTGTATCTATCGAACATACATAATTATAACTTCCGTAAATTGAACTAAGATTTATAGTACCTTCTTTTGCTCCGGTTTTAATATTTAATTTGATGCTGGGTTCATTATCTACAAGATTTTCTTCATCCATAAATGAAGCACTGCAAACAGGACATTTAACATTTAAAGATACGAAATTAAACATAAGAAATCCCCCTTATTTGTACTACTTTTTAAAAAATAAGATTTTAAAAAAATATAATGCACAGGAATAAAATCTATAGAGATTCATTATTTTATAAATGCACAAATATAGGTAAATCGGATAAAAACCAATATACAAAAATGTATAAAAAGATGTAAATATCCGATTAAAAAGGTCGGGAATCCTCATTGAATGATGAATTATGAATGCTGAAATGAAGTTCAGCGAAGCTAATTTTGAATGAAAAGCTGATGTTATAATAAAAAATTCTATTTACTTGAAAAAACAATTATTCGCCAAAGCAGTAAAGATAACCATCTTTTGAGGCGATATAAACTTTCCCATTGTATACTATTGGAGTTGCTTCGAAGACATAACTTTTTTTATCGAGTAAAGTAAACTCATAATTTTCATCGAATTCAAATAAAAATATCCCGCCATATCCTGCCGCAATCAATTTATCATTAAAAATCACCGGGGTAGAAATAGATGAACTTATTTTATACTTAAAAATCAATTCGGGACAGTCTACAGTCGTTTTCCCATTAAAACTTTTTGTTGTACCATCGATAGATTTATAATCAATAACATATAAATATCCGTCTATACCGGAAAAAGCTGCAAGAGATTTTTGTCCGGGTGATTTGTATTTATCGTTTATGCAGGAACTTCCGATTACTCCGCCATCCCAGTCGAGCAAATGAAGATTATTTACGGGAAAATACCATTCAACGGCATCATCAGGTTCTTTGTTAGGATTTAATTTTAAAATTCCACCTCTACCTGTTATAAATTGCTTTTCGACAGGAATGAGCAAACAGCTATCTTCCGTTACTACGCAAGAACCATTTAAATCCGAACCGATAAAAAATTCCCAGTCAATTTCACCCTTATCGATATTATATTCATATACGTATCCCGAACCTGCGGCAATATAAATATTTCTTCCAAGAAGTGCTGGAGAAGATTCGGTGATAATATTACATCCTCTTCGTGAAATATCATACGAACTGTATAATTTCAGCTCATTAAATTTTTCAGGCTCATAAAAATTTTTATTTTTGGTTGAATAATTATCATTAGGATTAAAAACTTCGAATAATCCATTCTCAAATCCGATATAAGCTGTATCGTTTACAATTAAAGCAGAGCCGTCAACATCACGGCTGCAACTTGGAGTTTTTTCAACTTTCATTCTGAAAAGTTCGTCTCCGGAAATTGCAGAAACACATCTATAATTATACATAGAATTTGCATTCTGTCTGCTTCCTTGAAGAACAATTAATTTTGATTCTTCTCTATCTGTATTTTTATTAAACCACAATGTTCCTGTTCCTTTTATTGCATCATCAAAAGCATATTTCCAGATCACTTCACCTGTTTGAGCATCAATTTTTCTCAAGTGATAATCATAAGAGCCCTGAATCAAAAACAATTCTCCTTTTTCACGGAAAAGTAGTGGTTGTCCTGTCCAACCCGCACCGTACCTGATGTTCGAGCCGTTATCGTTTCGTGGCATATGTGAAACTGCACCTCCAAGCCAGCACTTCCAGACTAAATCCAGTGATGATGGCGGGTCTTCACCATAGTAACATCTTTTCTCATCACCAAGAAAAGATGCTACTATAATTTCATAATCAGGATTTTGAATGACAGTATCTTTTACTTCAGTTTGAAGAGTATCGATTTGTTCAACTTTTTTAGTTTCTTCTTCACAGGAAAAAAATGTGAAAAGAAAAATAGAAAGGAAAAATATTTTTATGAGAGAGATTTTGTTAATCAAAATTCATATTTAATGTTTCCTCAATTTCTCAATTGCCATTACTATCACTTCATTCGTAGCGGGTAAAGAAAATTCCGGTTCGGTAGAATTATTTCTGACTGCTGATATTGCATCTTTTATCGCAAGCCATACAGAGAAAGCCAGCATCAGCGGCGGCTCACCGACTGCCTTACTGCTCCTGATTGTATTTGGATTCGGATACCCTTCAAGAAGTTCGACTCTGAAATCAACAGGTATATCCTGAATAGTCGGAATCTTATATGTATCGGGTGAATGGTTTAAAAGATTTCCT
>JBAZEQ010000006.1:19922-22802 GCA_041653855.1 Ignavibacteria bacterium
TTTTTCATCCCATTTAATATCCTCAGTTGTGCACCAGCCGACTCCCTGAATGAATCCGCCAAATACCTGACCTTTATCTATTTCTTCATTTAAAGAACTACCCACATCGTGAAGAATATCCGTTCTTAAAATTTTATGATAGCCTGTCAGTGTATCCACCAAAACTTCAGATACAGCCATACCAAATGCAAAATAATGAAAAGGATGCCCAATACCTTTTTCCCTGTCGAACCAGATGTCAGGAGTTTTATAATAACCTGTTGCACTTAAACTAACTTGATTTAAATATGCTTGTGAAATTAATTCTTTAAAAAGGATTTTTTTATCGGGGAATCTTTTGTGACAGATAAAATTGCTTTGAAAAATTATATCACCTTTTGATTCTTCATTACTTTCCTCGGATGCATTCCCGCCTAAAGCATGCGGGAATGACAAGGCAAATTTATTTTTTAATATTTCTACAGCAACATCAGATAATCTTTCTTTCAGTTTATCTATAGCATTTTTCACGGCAAATCCATTCATATCGCTTCCCGATGATGCGGCGGTGGCAGATGTGTTCGGAACTTTGGATGTATTTGTTGTATTCACAATTATATATTCCGGACTAATTCCGAGTTCGGCAGAAGCGATTGAGAGAATTTTTGTGTATAAACCCTGTCCCATTTCCGTTCCTCCGTGATTCACAAGCACCGAGCCGTCTTTATAAATATTTACAAGTGCACCGGCTTGATTTAAAAACGCAGTTGTAAAAGAAATTCCGAATTTGACCGGAGTAATAGCAAGACCTTTTTTTTCAAATTCATTTTTGGAATTGAATATATTTATTTCATCTCTTCTTTTTTTGTAATCAGAAGATTTAATTAATTTATTATAAATAATTTGCAACCTGCTATTTTCTACTTCTTCTTCGTAATGTGTAAAATTATTTTTCTTCGATTGATAGAAATTTTTATATCTTATTTCCGAAGCATCTTTTTTCAAGAATCTTGCAATGCTGTCTATTGCGGTCTCTATAACTGCTATTCCCTGTGGTCCACCGAATCCACGTAAAGCCGTATTGGAGGGAAGATTTGTCCTGTATGCTTTTCCAATCACACGCATATTCGGGATATAATAAGCATTATCTGCGTGAAGCATTCCTCTTTCCAAAATTGCCATAGATAAATCAGTCGCCGCACCAGCATCGCTATTTAATTCAACGGAGTACGCATTGATAATTCCTTCATCATCGAAACCGACTTCATACTTAGATAAGAACCTGTGACGCTTGCCGGTGATAATCTGGTCATCATCCCTGAATAAATGAATCTTAACAGGTTTTTTAGTTGAATTGCAAAGCAATGCACACCACGAGGAAATATGATTTGCCTGCGTTTCTTTTCCTCCGAATCCGCCACCAATTCTGCGAACTTCGACTTCGACTTTGTTAGAATTTATTCCAAGCACTTCAGCAATAATTGTTTGAGTCTCACTTGGGTGTTGAGTGGAGCTGTATGCTTTAATTTGTCTATCTTCACCGGAAACACAAAGACAGCTCTGCGTTTCAAGATACCAATGTTCCTGTGCACCGGTTTTTAATACTCCGCTTAATCTGTGTTTTGATTTTTTAAATGCCTTTTCGATTTCCCCTCTTTCGATTTTTCTTTCAGGAGCGATTAAATTATTTTTCTTAATCGCAGTTTCTAAATCGAGTACAGCATCGAGAGGTTCATATTTAATTTCAATTAATCTTTCTGCTTCGAGAGCTATATCTTTATTTTTAGCGGCAATCAGAATAATTGCCTGACCGATAAATGTTACTTCGTTTTCGGCAAGACACAATTCATCCTTAATCACAGGTCCCACCTGGTTTTCACCGGGAATGTCTTTATAAGAAAGTACTGCGTAAACACCGGATAAAGCTTTCGCTTTATCCAAATTATAACTTATAATTTTAGCGTGTGCATATTTGCTGTATACGATATGCCCGATTAACATTTCATTACTAATGTCAATATCATTTACGAAAATCGCTTCACCTGTAACTTGTTTTATAGCACTTTCGTGTAACATCTTATTTTAATCTTAATAAATTTAAAAATAAAACAAATTCATATCTTAATCTCTAAATTCTAAACTCTAAATACTAAACAAATACTAATATCTAAATTACAAATCTTATCATGTTTTTATAAACTTTTAAAATTCTAAATTCGAATAACTAAATCCTAAACAATTTCTAATATCTAAATTATAAAATATTTTGTTTTATTTAACTCTTCTCTTTATTTTTTGTCTTTTCTAAAATGGCACCAAAAATCTTCATTAATTCTGTTACTTCCTGAACGAGTTTATTTCTATCTACTTCTAAGTCGATATTACAAATTAGTAATTTCAGCCAATACCGAGTTTCTTTTGCCTCTTTTTTTGAAATTTTTATTCTCATAGAAAAATCTTTTTTGCCAAGTGATTCATTTGCTTCAATCTAATTTGCTCCAATAGAACCTGCCGACCGAATAAGCTGTTTTGAAATCTCAATATTAGATAAATTTCTGTCAAGTTTATTTACAAATTCAATTACATTTTTTGTGAACACAAATGTTCTTTCTTCTAAATCATATATTTTATTATTATTCATTTTATTTATGATTTTATAGAAATTTACTTTTATTTTTAGTTTTTAAAATTTAATATTTAGTATTTGCATAGAGTTTAGATATTAGTGTTTAGTATTTAATTAAGTGTTTCAAGATAAAACTTCATTAAAAGATTCTTCGCTGCTACTCTTCTAAATTCCGCCGAAGCTCGTGCATCTGAAATCGGTTTAAACTCCATATATAATACTTTCATAGCAGATTCAACATTTTCCCTGTTCCATTCCTTACCTTTCAATAATTT